>JAADCY010000120.1 GCA_013154205.1 Thermoproteota archaeon
CCAGTATAAATCTGTCTTGACATTTTATATCAACCTATTTTATTTCAAACACTTATTATATTAGTTGATTAAAAATATTTTATGCAAACAATTTAATCCTCATTGTTTCTTTCAATAATTTCTTTTATACCACTATGGTATAATACGATAATCCCCATAGCGATCGTTACGTAATATATGAATGAGCGTGATAGGATGACTAGTCCGGGTGGGAGTGTTATCGATAATCCATACTCCATGGTGCCTGCCCCTCCTGGTGTCGGTAATGCACTAGCTGTTATCGCCAAGAAATACGCGATGATTGCGTCGGCGATATTTACGTTATAAGCCCCGAATCCGAGAACATATATTGTAAATCCGAATAATAGTTGGAAAGTAATAGTAAGTAAACATACTGTTATTCGTCTGGTTATCTTCATTCTTGACACGATGGTTTTGAATGACGAAGCAAATGAAGTATATGAATCACCAAGTCTTTTGCTTAATTGTTCATTAACTATCTTTGCCATAAACTTGATTATTCTGGGGGCTTTCTCGGGGTCAATCATGTTTTGAAGGAGAAGATACATTGTTCCCCAAAAACTCGTGTTCGCTATACCGACGATTATGATCGGTATGGTTAATGGTAGGTATAATAGACTTCCAATTATGGCGCCAATAGATGTTACGAATATATCATATAGTACCTCATAAATAACTAGGGCGAAATATTTTGAAAAACGTTCATTGCATTTATATGATAAATAATATGCTCGTGCAGGTTCTCCCCCTATAGCGGAAGGCGTTATATAGGCCATTAATCCCCCGAGGAGCCTAGCATAAAGATATTCTTTCAATGGCAAAACTTTGTCTGGATCTAGGCTTGCATGTATTATTCTAAGCCTGATCGCTGATATTAGCCAGGCCGTAAAAAACACTACTAGAGCTACTACAAGATTTAATGGCTTAATTATTGGCGGTTTTAGTCCCTCTGTTATTACATTATATATTATCATAACTGTCGTTACTACGAGGATCACTAAGACTATTGTTTTCTTAGAGATCTTTATCTCCTTAATATTCAATACTCAACATCTCATCATCCTATGATAAATCCTTGTGATAACTATGTAGTCTACTGCGCCCTGTCTAATCAGGGCTATTTTGCCATTCATTATGCTAATAATTGTTGAGGATACTTTAAGAGGGGCCTCGCCCGAGTCAACGTATAAATTGATCTTATCTCCGAAATATTTTATGGCGTCTTCAACTCTTAACGGAGAAGGTCTTCCTGAGAGATTAGCGCTAGAACCGGTTATGAAGCCGCCATTCATCTCGGCGAGCTTCCTTGGAAAGGGAGCAGCAGGGACTCGGAGGGCTACACTATTATCTCTACATAATAGTTTAGAGAACAAGCTACAATCAACATTGTTGAAAACTACTGTTATAGGCCCAGGCCACACTGCTTTCAAGAAGGATCTTAATTTATCGTTTAGACTAACTATTTCTTCCACAGCATCTATGTTTGAGGCTAGGATCGGGAGAGGCTTATCTTTCCGCCTCTGTTTGACACTGTAGACTCTCTCAACGTATTCATCACTATACACATCACTGAATACTCCATATACTGTATCTGTGGGGCCAACAACTACTCCACCATTTTTTATTACCCTATATGACTCCTCTACTACTCTGTCTGCTGGCCGCCAGAACGGCGTTTTCACTATCTGCATCAATTTCACCCATTCCAAATCTATATAATAGAGTTTCAACATCCACGAGTTAATGAATTATGCGTGAAAGAGGTGCATGAGGGATGGGTTTTTAGCTATAGTGAGGAAAAGCTTGAATCACTACGTGTTGATCGTAGGCAGTTGAAGAATATAATTAATGAGCTTAAGAAGTGGCGAGCGCCAGCAACAGTATTGTTAAGTCTATATATTCCTCCTGGGAGACCCGTGAGCGATGTATTGAACATGCTTCGCCAAGAATTATCAATAACTGATAACATTAAGCTAAAAAAGACTAGAAACGCCGTTCAACGAGCATTATCCGCTGCTATTGAGAGGCTCAGTAAAGTCCCAAAGATACCGGATAAGGGATTAGCGCTGTTCTGCGGTGAAGATATGAATACTGGAGACTTCATATGTATAATGCTGATACCACCTGAGAAAGTACCAGTGTACTATTATAGAACGGATAAGGAATTCCATACAGAATTCCTCGAAGAAATGGTTCTAGAATCTAATCTGGTCGGGCTAATACTCGTAGAGAGGGACGCGGCAACACTGGGCCTACTAAAAGGGAGCAGACTAGATATCCTAGAGGAGCTAGAGGCATATATTCCAGGAAAACACCATAGAGGAGGGCAGAGTCAGCGAAGATTTGATCGAATTATTGAACAACTTGTTGACGAATTCTATAAGCGCGTCGCCGAGCACGCTAAAAAGCACTTTCTGCCATTGCTAGAGCAGGGGAAGCTAAAGGCTATACTTATCGGCGGACCAGCTTACAGCAAGTATGACTTCCTTGAAGGCAATTATCTAGACTACAGGCTCAAACAGATCGTACTACCAAGGCTTATCGATGTAGGATACCAGGGCGAAGTCGGTCTTAGAGAAATGATAATGAAGGCAGCTGATATACTCAAGGAACAAGAATACGTTGACGCATTAAAAGCTGTTGAGGAGTTTAAACTCCACATGGCCAAGGATGACGGCCTAATAGTTTATGGTGAAGACGAAGTTAAACAGGCACTGCAAATGGGGGCTGTGAAGACACTGATTATTGATGAAAACAGGCCTGACGCCCTTGAATGGGCTGAGCTAGCGAAAAAATATGGTGCAAAACCAGTTTATCTGAGCGATGACGTACCTGAAGGTGCGTGGCTGAAGAAGACTTTCGGCGAGATCGTCGGTATATTAAGATATAGGATTTATTAATCAATTCAATAATTCATCTATCCTAGACATTAATCTCTCCATCCCTTAGGTGAAAACAGTATTGCCTATAAAGGCGCCTAGACCGGTTAAGTACGAGCCAATCCCAGTATACGAATTATTGACCGATATGAGCGAGTACTCGAGACTAATGATCGACCTAGCATACTACTCTGTAGTAGTTAACGATTCCAGCTTAGCTTATGAAGTACAGCGTGTCGAAGACAAACTAGATGCTGCTTGGAGCCTCCTTGTAATGCAGGCGAGCCTGGCGGTGAAAACTGTTCGAGACGCTGAAGAAATGGTCAGCGTGTATAGGATGGCTAATGCACTCGACAAACTAAGTGATTCAGCCGCTGATATCGCCATGCTGGTTCTCAGAGGCACGGGGATCAGCGAACAGGTGCGTGCAGCGCTCCTGGAGTCCGAAGAAGTTATCGCACGTATAACTGTTAAGAATAAAGCCTATGAAGGATTCAGTATTGAGCGCTTATATGAGATGATGACTGGCTTCAATATCATCGCTATTAGACGTGAGGATCACTGGATTATAAATCCTGATGAGGAAACTGAGATCAAGGTCGGGGACATTCTTATAGTCCGCGGCACATTTGATTCTCTAAGCCTAGTCGCAAAGATGCTTGGTGACGAGATAGCACTTAGGAAACCAGTAACTAATGTAATGGAGGAAAAACTAGCGAAGAAGATAGCGTATTTGAAGAATATCTCGGATGTAATGATAGACCTAGCGTTTCACGCAATAGTGAATAATGATAAGATCGCGGCGAACGAGGTACTGAATCTTGAAGAGGCGGTTGATGAGCTCGCCTATAAGATGATCTTGTATATTCTTTCCGAGTACAATGGTGACCCGGAGGAGAAGGCCGGATTAATGAGCTTCGTAACATCCATGGAGAACATAGCTGATGCGGCAACAGAGCTGATCGTGCCTCTCGCGTCAAACCTCCCGATACACCCGATCGTTCGCCGCGTAGAGGAAGAAAGCGTTGAACAAGTCGCTAAATTAAAGATACCGGAAAACTTCAAAGAACGCACCCTCGAGTCTCTAGCTCTCGACGATCTAGGCGTACTCGTCATTGCACTCTATAGGAATAATAAGATAATACCCATGCCAAAACCAGACACTATTGTTAAACCGGGCGATGTATTACTTATAAAATACTATTCAGGTACAGAAGCTAATCTCATCGAAAAACTAGAAGCCCTAAACATAGAGTACGAGGGTATTGAAGAGGAAGAAGAGGAAGAAGAATAATCTACCCTAACCCTTAATTAGGGCTGGAGACAAAACTATTTTCGACCACAGAATTTCTCGTAGGGAATCTTCTATGATGCCCAAACTAAGCCCTTCTGAAAAATATGAGCTCGTAAAATTAATCGTTGACGCGGGCCTCGAAGAAGACTTCATGGAATGGCTTAGAAACCAGGGCTACACTCATCTCTTCGGAAGACTAGATAACATACCTGACGAACTAATAGAGTCCTATATCAAGATCAAGAAATTATTACCAGCTGAAGACTATGATTCATACCTCGAAGCACTTAGAAATATGGACGATCTTGAGCCTCCCGGGAAGAGAACCTATATACCTGCTAGAAAAGAATAACATCCTTCCTCCACAACTTTATTTCATCTAAATTCACTGTCAGACATACTATATTTTGCCAGAAAGTGTTTTTATCATACATATTATTCAAAATCATCGAAAATAGTATAGATAGGATGTAATGTGTTATGGCCGGGAGTGACCCGTCCTACGCTCATACTCCCCCGGTACACGGGGGCGTTGCGCAGGCTCCGGGGCACTCACAATAGAATTACAGTGGTTTCCCTTAAATTAGTTTTATTTAATATCTATGATGTTGTTCTTGTTGACCTTAATGTTAAGAGTTGCTTCGGCGATACCGCTACTGTACCTTGTTATTCGCCTCAGGCTATCATAGATTAGTGTTAAGACTATTTTTTCTTGGTCACTAATGTTTCCTAAGAGGATCTTATTCAGCAATATATCTTCTATTTCTCTAACTATTTTCTGCGCGTCTCTGATTACTTCTTCGGCTTTCTTTCTACCTAGTTTGTATAAATTATCCATGGCATTGTTGAATGTGCTTATGATCCTCTGACCTAGCTCGTATGTTTCCTGGCACAGCATGCATTGTTCAGGCATGTGCTTTATTCTTTTAGCAATATTAACTGCGTGATCTGCGATCCTCTCAAGGTTTCTTACAACTATTCTATAATTAATTGCCTCGACAGGATTTGAAATTCCTAGTTCATACATTATTTTTATATCAAGCAATGCTAATGCTAATTGTCTGACGATCATAAAGTGGAATCTATCGGCTTCATCATCTCGCTGTATAACAGCGGCAGCTAGCTCTCTATCCTTCTTTATGAATGCGTTCAAGGCATCGTTAAGCATACCATTAACTATGAGGTGCAGTCTACGGATTGCCCTGATTAGCGGTAGCTCTTTTAGATCTAATAGTATCTTGAATGATATAGAATTATAGGTTTCATCTACAACCTCTATGCCTGCGAGCTTTATTCTCGCCATATTCTTTAGCTCACTAATCCTTCTTGCTAAATTGGGTATATTAGACGAGAACGTGACGGCTATATTATCATAGCCAGATAGATACATTGCTACAAGCACACGGAATATTTCCTGGTTATCGATATCTTCCTTGATATGTATCTCTCCGCTTAGCTGTCTAGCTTCTGCTTTAGGTGATGTTATGATCAGTTTTCCTTCATGCTCGTATATTAGTACATAATCCCCTGACTTTAGCCCCATCATATCTATCCATTCTTTAGGCAGTGTAACTATATATGATGATGAACCTGTTTTCTGTATCTTTCTTTTCTCTACCACTACTGGTCACCCTATGTCAGTATAATATATACTTATAAGTACAATTAATTATTTCTTTTTTATAGGTTTATATTAGTTTAAAGGCTACCGTTATATTCTCCCTACAATTATTTTACGGTTTCGTACTAACATTAGATTACAAGTATTCTATAGTATCGATAATTTACTACGTACTAGAAAATACATTGTTATAACCATATATTGATCTCCGTAAGAATATAAAGAACATGCCCAGTCAAATAGGAGGTATAAGAAGAGGAATAAGTAAAATAATTTTGTCATAAAAGCTTGAATGCTACTTGGGTATTAAATTAGTGTAACCGAGCTCTACCAGCGCCGACATTATATCGTTCCACATAGATATCGCGTCCTGGTATCTTTTCTGTTCATCAAGAGTTATGGCGTTTAGAATTACTTTTGCAAGTCTATCGGGAAGCTTCTTACGTATTACTTTAACCATGTTGGCATCATGATCTCCTATTACGGATAGGATATTAGACATTAGTTCCTCGGGCGGCAGTTTTCTCGTTGAACTTGTATAGCTGCGTAGGATCACTTCTAATCTCCTATGAATCTGGACTAGATCGGGGTTTTCGATTAAGAATACTCTTAGTGGTACTGGTGTTCCATATAGGTTTTTGAGTATTAGTAGATTGACAAGTATTCTTGTCTTGAGCTTCTGTCTCGTGGCTGCGTAGAATAGTGTCAGCCCCAAGCTGTATACATCATAATTATATCCTGCCTTTCCCCTGATAAGGGCTAGAGGATCTGCATATTCGGGCGTCGATTTCTTTAACTCTATTGTTTCGTTGAACAGATGCGGTGTACCGACAAAATCACTGATTAGGGGAGCATAACCATATGGTTCTCCATCGTCTTCTTTCAAGAGAATATTCTGTGGCTTAATATCCATGTGTACATAGTGGTTTGCGTGTATTAGTCCTAATGCTCCTGAGGAGCGTATTGCGATAAATGCTACTTCTCTCGGGTCAAGCTTGTATTTCTTGATCCTACCATCTAGATCACCTAGATCTGCATAGTCTTCGATCACTATCGGCGGGCTTGACATGTATTCCTCCTCGGTGTATATGTCTCTAAGCACTATGATTGCCTTAGGGTACAGTATGTATTTTCTATAGACGAGAAGCTTATCAGCTAGTGCTTCATCATATCCTCTCAGCATCAGTGATTCACGTATACCTTGTTTATTTGAATGAGCTACTTCTAGTGAATTAAAGACTCCTTTTAACACTTCGTTAAGACCCATTGCTCTACTGCTGACAGCTAACGGTTTTCCCTCTATGGTTTTTTCTCTAGGTATTTTTACGGCGTATCTATACCCGAACCTGTCACGTCCTAGAAGAACATACATGTAGGCTCCTTTTTCCGTCAGGATCTTATCTATGTAGATGTCGTAAATCATTTTATTGAGCCATATATATGGTGGTTTCTCCTTGGATTTCTCCTGCTTACAGTTTATTACGTGTTCTTTTAACTGGTCGGGAAGCTCATCTATTGGGAGTAAACCCATACTGTATTTTACGAGGGGATTATTGGGGTATACTTCTTTGATAAAACTACTATAGGCTAGGCCCCCGATTATCTGTGTGCCTTCACGTGTTTCATAAACCATTCCGATTATGTTTGTTGAGTAGAGTAGGAGTCTTATTCTCCAAGAAGTATCTATAGCACGTACAGTCACGTAGAGTACTTGGTCGTTTTTCGCAGCGTTAATAGCCTTGTTTTTTAGCTCGTCTATAAATTGGGCTAAATTAGCCTTCTTATTAGCAACGATCATTTTTTGTTTGAGTAAAATCTGTGATAATACTACCGGGTCAACAAATATATTGCTTGAATCATCGATCCTCGAATACGGTCTTAGATCTACCAATTTTCCTCCACCAATATACTAACAAATAATGAAAACAATTACGGATTAGTCGCTGAATATGATATTTAATTGCTTTATCGTTTAAGATGTTTATTCTTCCTCTGTTTTTTCGACAAATGATACAGCGAGTATTGTTAGGCCAACAACGATTTGAGAGCCATCTTCGAGTTTAACCGGTTCTTTACCCTTAATGTCCTCGTTATTGACGAGTGTGCCATTAGTACTGCCTAGATCCTCGATATACCAGTCGCCGTCCTTGAAGAATATTCTTGCATGCCGACGGGAAACGTAAGGATCCGGGATAACTATGTCGTTTGTAGGGTATCTTCCTAGTATGTACTCTCCGGGTTCTAGTATCCACTGGTTCTGCGGCATGAAGAAGTTGCTCTTAACAACTGTTAGTTTTAGTAGCTTAGGCTTCTCTTCCTTTGATTCGCTCATTCTTTGTCACCTTCTTCTTTTTTCTCTTTTTCGATTCTTCCAGATAAAATCTTTGATATTATGCTCGCCATCTCTTTCGTTACGTCTGGCGTGAATCCTTCTTCGTCGAGCATCTCTTTTATACTCATTGTCCTTGTGACAAGGTTCTTTGAGCCGAGGACTCGTGTTGCTTCGACTAGCTCTTCAAATTGTTTCTCGATCTCCTTTTTCTTAGGCTTCTTACCTACGCTCTCACTCAGGGCTAGTGCTGCCTTCACAGCTCTTACTTCGGCTTCAACGCTGTTGTCAACCATTATTTCTCCGGCCCGGCTCCTCTCTATTATGTTCAGCGAGAACTTGATAGGTTTGAGGAACTCCTGTTCACCAGTCTCGGGGTTAACGTATGATATTGTGATTGATAATGCCTCATGGGTACCTGAGACCATAGGCTCGACGAGTAGTTCGCCAACGACATCTATTACTTCGCCATAGTGGATATCGCCTATGTTTACCCTTGTCTCATTATCTATGGTGATTGCCTCTCTATTGTATATATTGACCTTAGTGTATGGCGATGTTACGAAAGTGGCAACTATCTCTCTGGCACATAGTTCCCTAACTATTGATGTGTATTCATACATTGCTTTCTCGAGGGCCTCAGGATCGCGTGCGTGCTCAAATATCCCGTTGACTGTGCGCGCTATGTCGAGGAGGAGTTTCTCATTATATTTTTCACCGACACCTATGACTAGAGCCGTTCCTCCCGCTTCACGGAGCCTGCGAGCCATTTCCAAGATTTTCTTGGGTTTCTTAGGTCCTGATGTCGGTTCTCCATCAGTGATAAATATTGCTCTGACCGCTGAAACCGCTTTTGACTCGATAAGCTTCTTCGTCTGCTCCGCAAGCACTTTTAATGCTTCGTAGATGTTTGTGCCGCTGTCAAGCTTCAGGGATACAATGGCTTTTTCAACAAGTTTCTTATCGGTGAAGGGCACTGGTTTCAATACTTCTTTTACCTTACCACAGAAACCATATACTCCTACGTAGTCCTTGTCTCGTATGAGCTCAAGTATTTTGAGCGCTGCTTGCTTAGCTCTAAATATTTTTTCGCCATCCATTGAGTAGCTTACATCTATCATTATCAGGAAAGCCACTGGCGGTGACGCGCTATAAACACCTCTTATTGATAGTATGAAGGGCACTGTGTCTTCGACGCCTTCGATAACCTTGTCCTTGGCAGGCTTGAATGAGGCCTCTATAAGTTTCATCGTACCACCTTGTGTCTCTTCATTATATTACTAGTCCAAGAAATATAACTATGTACTGTTAAAATCCTATATATTAGGACTATACGGGTATGTTTAGGGGAGACCATTATTGGATGCGAAAGAACTGGAGAGGATCGCACGGAGACTGGCTGGCGAGGTAGCTGGTTATCTCCGCGATATTCATGGGACTAAAGGATTAGACGAGGTGCTTGGTAGAGGGGCTTCCGGAGATACTACTAGGAGAGCAGATCGTTTGGCTGAAAACTTCCTTATAGATCTTGTTAGGGCTGAGAGCCTCGATGTAACCATAGTTTCTGAGGAAAAAGGCATTGTTAAACTTAGCGATAACCCTGAGCTCATACTTCTCACTGATCCCCTAGATGGTTCGCTTAACTATGTTCTCGGCATACCTGTTGCAACCGTATCGGTTGTATTCTATGATATAAAGAAGCCTTTTCTAAGCAAGGCGTTAAGCGGTGCTGTAGCTAATGTGTTTGTTCGTGAAATCTATAGTTTTGACGACGAGAACGTATTTGTTAATGGTACCGTGATGCATGAGAGACGTGAGCTGGAATCAGGGATCGCTACCGTATACACAAATGATCCGTCATTATTTATCGTCGTCGAGAAATACCTGCACGGACGTTATAGATTAGGATCGAGAATAAGGGTTCTTGGCTCAGCAGCTCTCGAATCAACGTATGCTGCGATTGGAAGGTTCTCGTTATTCATTAATAATACTGGGAAGCTCAGGAATCTTGACATTGCATGCGGCTATGCAATCGCTAAGAGGTTCGGCTTACCCGTTATTGATGTTGAGGGCAGGGAGATCGATGGTAGAACAGACGGTATTAGTAGGCTTAGATCGATGCTTATTGGTGGTAGAGAAATACTTGATTTCCCAAGGTTTCTTAGGGCTTGATTATTCTTTCGAGGCC
>JAADCY010000255.1 GCA_013154205.1 Thermoproteota archaeon
AGGGCGTCTGTCAACATTACTCCTACTCCGCCTGCGTCGGTTACGACGTATACTTTTCTACCTTTCATTAATGGCTGTGTTAAGAGTATCTTAGATAGATCCATTATCTCGTCAAAGCTCGTTGCCTCGATTAGGCCTGCCTGTTTTATAGCTGCTTTATATATAGCGTAGTTACCCGCTAGAGCAGCTGTGTGGCTTGCGGCGGCAGTGCTTCCTCTACTTGTTTTCCCTGCCTTATAAATAACGATTGGTTTCTTCTGGACCACTTCTTTCGCTTTGTCAATGAATAGTCTTCCTCTGCCAGGCTTGAGTCCTTCAAGATACATTATTATTAGCCCTGTCTTATCGTCTTTTGCAAGGAATTCTAGTAGGTCTACGTCGTCAACGTCTATCTTGTTACCATAGCTTATCGCTCGTGATATCCCTATGTTCCTATAGGCCATCCAGTCCAGGAGTGCTGATGCAAATGCTCCGCTCTGACTTATAAAGCTGATCTTACCCTTGGGAGGCCTCATCATTTTCTCGTCCGGCAAGAAGAATGTGTCTACTCCGCTCCAGTTGTCATATATTCCAAGACAGTTAGGACCAAGTATTCTTATACCGTATTCTTTTGATATCTTAACAATCTCTTCCTCGAGGCGTTTACCTTCTTCGGTGCCTGTTTCTCTGAATCCGCCGGATATTATTATGGCTGCCTTTACACCTTTCTCGCCAGCGTCTCGGAGTACTTGGGGGACTTTAGGTGCCGGAATTGCTATTACGACAAGGTCGGGTGTCTCAGGTAAATCCTTGATTGATGGATAGCACTTAAGGCCCATGATTTCTTCGTGCTTAGGGTTTACAGGATAAATCCTGCCTTTGAATCTTCTCTTGAAGTTTGCTAGAATAACGTTTCCTACTTTTCCTGGCTTAGGGGAAGCACCAACTATGGCAACACTATTAGGATTGAAGAATTTCTCTATCAATAGTTCATCACCTACCAGTTATTCAATTGATATCCAACATGTTTCTACATTGATGTTCAGATTAAAATATTACGTATTAGGAAGACCTAACGATTCCTACGATTATGATTATATGCTTATCTGAAACTGCTAAGGCCCGATAATATAAATGTATTAGTAGAGGTAAGAGCTATAGGATAGGGGAGGGCTCCTCTGTGTAATAGTCTTCGCCTCCCGCCACAACTCTCTGTATTTGCGCATATAGTGTGTCTAGCCCACTCATATTTGTCGATGAGACAAAAACAGTGTCATGAGTCAGTGTTTTCTCAGCTATAACTCTAACGTCTTCAGAGTCCCACAGTATTCTGCCCTTCTTTTCCCTCATTATAGCTGCTGCGAGATATTCTGGTTCTTCCATATACTTATTGATCTCCTCTAACATCCATTCTTCAGCAAGATCAGTTTTTGTTAAGACAAGGATTTGCGGAAAACCTATTCTAACCTGTGTACTCGCTGCGAGCAACAGGGCTGATAAGAAATTAGATGGGCTCGCAGCGTATAATGTGTCTATTAGGAATAATGAAACAGCTTTTCCTGTTGAAACGATCGTGTTAAGCACTATTGGACCGGATTCTCTGAAGGCAAATATCTCCATCTGCCCAGGCGTGTCTAAGATGATATAGTTTGTTTTTAACGACCATATCTCCTCGCTTATCTCTTCAGCTTTTAACGCCAGCATATCAGCCGCCGCGACAAGGGCACCATTAGGTCCTAGCCCATATTTCTTCATAAGGTCGTGCGCATTAACGATTTCTCTGACATCTATATCCGGCTTATACGGTAACTCCTCTACTGCTGGGTCGAGATTAACTATGGCCGAGTCCAGGGAGTGTGATGAAAGATAGTCTTGCAGGGATGCTGAAAGAGTTGTTTTACCACTTCCTGCTGTGCCCAGGACGATGATAAAATAAGGCATTATTTATCCCTCCATTCAACGATTACATGTTATTGCTAGATGAAGAATAGGCCCTTATGTATGCCCCAGAAACGTCCCTTGAAATTAAGCTTGTATCCACACTTCTTACATCTAAAGTCATCTGTGAGGTTCCATTCGAGTATGTAGAAGCCTCGTCTCTTCACTACTAGAGCTCCACAGTTCGGACAGTATGTGTTCTCAAGCTCATGTCCCCACACATTCCCCAGGTACACATGTTTTAGTCCTTCTTCCATCGCGATTTTAGCCATTCTTTCCAGTGTCTCAATAGGTGTGGGATAGAGATCTGATAAGCCATACTGTGGGTGGAATCTTAGTATATGCAACGGGGTTTCAGGGCTAAGGTTCTCGGCTATCCATCGCGCAAGTCTTCTCATATCTTCGTCTTTATCACCGTATTCTGGGACAACGAGATTAGTTATCTCGATCCACCAGCCCTGTTCTTTCATTGCAAGGATGGATTCGAATATTGGATCGGGATCTATGACTCCTATGAATTTTCTATAGAATTCTTTATTCCCGGCTCCCTTGAAATCAACCGTTGCGGCATCCATATATGGGCCTATTTCTTCTATGGCTTCCGGCGTCATATAGCCGTTCGTAACCATAGTATTGAATAAGCCTTTCTTCTTTGCAAGCCTAGCGACGTCATACATGAACTCATAGAAAATTGTTGGCTCATTATAGGTGTAGCTTATGCCTTGGCATCCATTAATTATTGCCTGTCGAACAACTTCTTCGGGAGTAAAGAGCTCGCCGAATAGTTTTTCTCTTCTTGTCTGGCTCAATACCCAGTTCTGGCAGAACTTACAGAAAAAGTTACATCCCGCAGTAGATATTGAAAACACATATGCCCCTGGGTTAAAATGCATTAATGGTTTCTTCTCAATAGGATCGGGGTTAGCAGCCGTTAACAGGCCATAAACTAATGTATAGAGTTTTCCATCGTAATTATATCGGACACCGCATGCTCCATAAGCATTATTTACAATTATGCATCGTCTATGACATAGATTACATCGGACCTTCTTATCTCCGAGGCTCTCCCAAAATCTCGCCAGTTTAACACCTGGTCTCTCGATAACAGACATATGGCTCCCCTCTATCCTTCCAAGAAATCTTTAGATATACATGTTATTATCTCTAAACATGTGGCTCGTAGGGGGGATATACGTGTCTGACAAAGTTGTAGTTGTAAGCGGTCATAACTACGTGGATACCTCGATAAGGATAGCTGATGAACTGCACGCCGATTTTCTCGACGTTAAATACAAGCGTTTTCCTGATGGAGAAATTTATGTTAAGATTGAGGAGCCGTCTATCATACGTGGTTCCATCGCAGTCGTAGTCAGCACAATGTACCCAGACCAAAACGATTCATTAGTAGAAACACTGTTCTTATTGAACGCTGTTAAAAGATACAATCCCCAAAAAATAATTCTCTGCATTCCCTACCTAGCCTATGCACGGCAGGACAAGGAATTCTTGCCCGGAGAAGCTGTTAGCGGCGAAGTAGTAATTAATATTTTATCATCAACGAGTATCGACGCATTAGTTGTTGTAGATATTCATGCACCGCATCTACTCGACAGTTTCAAGGGTTATACAGCAAATGTTCTCATAAGCGATCTCCTAGTAGAGGAGGGCTTGAAAACAATGTCTAACCCAATAATATTGGCGCCAGATAAGGGTGCTATTGGAAGGGCACGTTATGCTGCTGAAAAACACGGGCTTGAATACGATTATCTCGAGAAACACCGGGACAGGATAACAGGGGAGATCACTATTAAACCGAAGAATTTGAGCGTTAAGAACAGGGACGTCATAATAGTCGACGACATTATAAGCACTGGAGGAACGATTGCCAAGGCAGCTGAAATGGTATTAGGACAGGGTGCTAGGAAAGTCTATGTAGCCGCATCACACGCTCTCTTGATAAATGATGCTCTCGCAAAGATTAGAAGAAGTGGTGCTAAATTGATTCTAACTGCCAATACGCTCGCCCGGAGAATCGATGATGAACTGATCCGTTACGTCGATATATCGTCGAGGCTTGCTGATACTATAGAATCGTTATTACACTAGACCTACGTGGCGACGTGGAAGTAATGAAGTATTTGTTTAGGCTGGACGCGTCTAATCTAGTTTTATCCTACAAAGAGCTGGATGCTTTAATTGAGACTTATACTGGTAGAAGAATAGATACAAAGAACTGTATATCATCGTTTTGCATAATTGATCTAGATGTCCCTATATTCTATAAAATAACCAGTAGATCAGGATACGTTAAAGAAGCGGGCAGGCTCATTGCCCTAGGTGATAGGGATAACCCCGTTCAAGATATCTTTGTCGAACAGGATCATTTAGTTGTAAATAGATATGTGTTAAAACACGTTCGTTTATCAAATATGGATAAAAGCGTTGATTTAAAGGATCGCATTCTCCGAAGTCTCAGCATATTCTTTGACAAAGAAAGCCAAGAAGAAATAGTTTCCTATGTTACTAATAATCTAGTGATAACTAGCTTCATAGACTACAAATACAGGGCGACAAGACATAGAGAGCGCGAACCATCGAGGAGACCATTTTTTAGAAGCATAGCGTTGCCCATTAGATTATCGAGAGCACTTATTAATCTAGCTAGAGTTAAAGAAGGAGATACAATCCTCGATCCATTTGCCGGAACAGGGAGTATATTGATTGAATCACACTATATGGGTTTAAAAAGCATTGGTATAGAGCTGGACTGGAAGATCTGTCATGGATGTGCCGCTAATCTCAATCATTACAGAGTGCCGTCGCCACTAATTCTCGCTGATTCTACAGAGATTACTCTAAGCGAAATAGACGGGATAGCGACCGATCCCCCTTACGGCCGGGCTGCAAGTACACATGGTGAAAGCTCCTTGCATATATACATGAGATTCATAGGAAAAGTGGCTGAGTGGCTTCGCCGCGGAGGGAGAGCCGTATTCATGTCTCCAACGTACATTAACAAAGATATTGAAGAAGTACTCTGTAGATACGGCCTAATACTCGTTGATAAGATATACATGTATGTACATGGTGGTCTTACTAGGACAATCTATGTAGTTGAGAAGCCATGAACACAAAGATATTCATGCTGGGCACAGGTGCGGCTATCCCAATGAAGAGGATGTTACCATGTATATGTTTAAAGATCGATTCTGACCTATATGTCTTCGATATGGGCGAGGGATGCCAGAGAACGATGCTCGAGATGGGGTTAAGCCCTGTTAAGATCAAAGCGATATTCATAACACATCTTCACGGCGACCATTATCTAGGAATCTTCGGACTACTACAGACAATGCATTTAATGAGTAGAGAAAAAGAACTCTTGATCATAGGCCCTGATAGGCTCTCCGGAATCCTCAACGCCTATGCTTCTAACGGATTATTGAACATAGATTTTCCGCTATATTTTGAACCATTACACGAGGGATTAGTGTACAGAGATGAAAAACTAGATGTGTCTTCCTTCCTGGTTGACCATATCCCATCGTCATACGGCTTCGTTATTAATACTAGAAATAATAAAAAGATCGTTTATACCGGAGACACTAGGCCGTGTAAATCCATTGTTGAGAACGCTGCCAATGCAGATGTACTTATACATGAAGCAACATTCACAAGTGATATGGCTTATGAAGCACATGAACAGGGTCATTCAACAGCTTTAGACGCGGCTACAGCGGCTTCCGAAGCTAATGCGAAGCTACTTGTATTAACACATATAAGTGCTAGGTACGATGATCCACTGGTTTTGCTCAGAGATGCTTCTAGAGTGTACTATAGTGTGGTAGTTGCCGAGGATAGAATGGTTATTTATTTATAGGCTGGGAGCTAGCCAGTCTATAATGCTTTTAATATCGTCTGCCTCGATAATAATCCTTATAGCTCCTAGCGGTGATTCACGCTCATTATCGATCAAAGATATTTTACCCATATATGCTGCTTGCTTGTGGAGAAGTATTTCTACCCTGTTGCCCCTCTTTCTACGGTAGAGATATGATCTAACAGCGGCTATTATCTGAGAAACCCTGATAGCCTCATAGAGAGGCTTAATTGAGGATAGATCGGATGATTCGCCATAAAGAACTACATATCCCGGGGCTTCTCGTTCGGCTATCTTGCCATTATAGAAAGTCTTTATGGCCCTTCTAACTTTCTCGGGCTCTTCAGTAGGGTATAGGTGTGCCTCAATATATATTCTCACCATTTCTCAGCACCTTCTCAAAAACTTTCAAAACCTGCTTCTTAGTTTCTTCTATAGATTCCTCATTAACGATCATATAATCAGCTAAGGCGATCACGTTACCTATTCCGAAGCTGAGCTCAGTCATATCTCTTTTTACAAACTCATCCCACGTCTTAGGATCCCCTGGCCTCTTCCTTTCAAGTATTCTTCTAAATCTTGTCTTTGGCGACGCATGAACAGCTATTATTTCCACGGATTCACCGGCTTTTCTAAAGACTTCTACTTCCACGAGGCTTCTGACGCCATCTACGACGACAATCCCTTCTTTTTCCTTTATCATTTCAAGTGTTTTCCTCGCAACGATATCGTCTCCGTATTTTTCACGCAGTTCTTTCGATGTACGCCGCATATTTTCAGGTGTTATAACACCATATTTCTTGATGGTTTCGTTCCGAATAACATCACCCATACAATACGTTGGAATACCTTTCTCCCTAGCCATTTCTGTAACAATACTTTTTCCGGCACCGGGCATTCCAGTTACAAGGAGAAAACCAAGTTTTCTGCGCAATGCATCGTCCATCCCACAGCCCTAATCAAGGATGTTTGAGAAACCAATTTAATGTTTCCTACTGGTATTATATGGTCTATGTAAGGCAGGGTGATTGTTTTGCCGAGAGACTATATGAGAGTGTTCATAGCAGTAGATATAGCTAGCGATGAAGTCTTAGAAACGCTTGTCAAGGCACGTGATCTACTATTGGAATCAAGAGCTGATCTTAAGCCCGTATCTCGTGAGAACATGCATATTACTCTCCGCTTTATAGGAGAAATACCTTCAAGTCTTGTCTACGAAATATGTGATAGTCTTAAAGAGCTCAAGTTCTCTCCTTTTAAAGTGCGTGTTAAGGGTATCGGTGTATTCCCAACTATCCATAGACCACGTGTTATATGGGCTGGTGTAGATGAAGGCGTTGAGGAGCTCTCAAGGCTTCATGAAGAAGTAGAAAAGATATTGAGAAGGCTCCATATACCGCCGCAGAGAGAAAAGTTCATACCTCATATCACCTTGGCCCGTGTGCGTAGCGGTAGGAACGTCCAGGCCCTCATAAAGATTATTGACTCCATAGCCGATCAGGACTTTGGAGAGTTCATGGTTAAAGAAATTGTGTTAAAGAGAAGTATTTTGACACCGCAAGGACCAATATATAATGATGTATGCAAGGTCCGTGCAGTTGACTGAGCCTTTAACGGATATTGAGAAAAAAGTCCTTGAGCAGGTTAAGCCGAAACCTTCGGAGTACGAGTTAATGAGAAGGGTTTTTGAAAAGATACAGGAAACAATACTTTCAGTTTTAGAAGCCAAGGGTGTGGAAGCTGAGATAACGCTACAGGGAAGCATAGCTCATGATACGTGGCTTAGCGGAGAAAGAGATATGGATGTATTCGTCCTGTTTCCTAAGTCGTGGAGTACTGAAGAACTGAAAACTAAGGGTTTCAAGATATTATTGGAAGCAGCTGAGAAAATGGGTAGTTATATGATTAGGTACGCCGAACACCCTTATGTCAGAGTTGTGATCGACAATGTTGAAGCAGATCTTGTCCCTGCCTTCAAACTTGACGATCCCTCGGAGATCAGGACAGCTGTTGATAGAACTCCGTTTCATACCAGGTACATTAAGGAAAACCTTCGAGAAGAGCTTAAAGATCATGTTAGGTTGTTAAAGAAATTCCTAAAGAGTATAGGTGTTTATGGAGCCGAGATAAAGACCAGGGGGTTCTCTGGATATCTGTGCGAACTTCTCATAATAGCTTATGATGGATTTATCGATCTATTAAAGAAGGCCAGGTACTGGAGGCCACCGGTTAAGGTTTCTACGATTAGAGAAGAGGCTTTACTCGATAATATCTTTAGAGAGCTTGTAAAAAGATATCCTGATAGCTACATGTATGTGCCCGATCCCGTTGATCCGAGGCGAAACGTTGCCGCCGCTGTTTCTCTGAAAAGCATAATAACGATGAAGATCGCCAGTTATTGTTATACTTTCAATCCACGGATAGAATATTTCTTCCCGCCTAGAGATCAGGGATTGAAAGAGGACAAAATCCGTGATATGATCAGAAGGAGATGTATACTCCTAGTGATACTGCCAGTTAAAGAAGCCCTAGCTCCAGATATCCTGTGGGGAGAGATCCAAAGAATAGCTGATAGGGCTTCCAAGCTATTGAGAAACTTTGACTTCACACCTATTGATTGGAGTGTATGGACTGATGAAAGAGAAGTAGCGGTGATAGCTCTCGAGATCGATGAGTGCTCTAAGCCTTATCCACGCCTATATTATGGTCCTTCTCACCACAGTCTAAAGCGTGTCCATAGCTTCATCAAATCGCATGTTATGAGAGGAAGTTTTGGTCCTTGGATAAACGAGCATGGAGAACTAATGGCTCTTTCGAATAGGAAATACTCGGATGCGAAGAAATTACTGATAGAGCGGGCAAATGAGTATATTGTTACACCGCATTTCAAGGGTTTACAGCCACATGTTGAGGCTCTGGACGAATATGTTGACAAGCTTAAGGAGGATATGATGAATTGGATAGTATCTTTTGTAAAGAAGAGGCCTTATTGGATGGACTACTGCATAGACTAGAACCAGCGGACTCATTTATTTCTCGAATAATCTGTTACCCTTGGGAAAAATGTAAGGAATTAGAGGAAAGGATCAGAATTATGCGTTCATATGGAGTAAAGGGTTTACTAAACTACGGTGGAGTTACTATTGATAAAGGGATGCATATAATTGGTAAAGGTTATTCATCAATTGTTGTACTTTCCTGTATAAACGGGGTTTACACGCCTATAGTCCTTAAGATTAGGAGACTTGATAGTAGGAGGAAAAGCCTAGAATACGAAGGAATTATACTCGACTACCTATCTTCATCCAATTACACGCCAGCACTGTATTTTTGGACAAGAGACTTCATTGCTATGGAGTATATTAACGGCTTGAGCCTAGAGAAATTTATTCAGCAAACCATAGTCTCAGACAGAGCATTCCTGTTAAAAACACTCATCAAGATTATATCGTCATCTTATTTCTTCGATCTCCTAGGTATAGACCATACAGAGCTAAACAGGCCTTACGGACACGTGTTCGTGACGAAGAAAGGCTATCCAGTTTACCTAGATTGGGAGAGTGCTAGAATAAGGCGAAAACCCCATAATTTAACAATGATAGCATCCTACTTGTTCATTAGATCAAGATATAGTGAGAAAATACTTGAGATCCTAAACATAGAAAAAGATCATATCATAAACCACCTACATAGATACAAAAACGATCCAACCACGGAGTATCTCTGGCTCATTAAACTAGTGCGGAAGGCCTATCAGAGACTGGTATGAGGCTCTCCTGCGCCGTACCCATGATACGCCGACTCATAATCGTTTCCAGAATAGACGGCTCTCTCTTCCTCGCAATACTTATTTTGATATCCTTCAAGCTAGGCCTGCGTAGGTCATGTTTACATCTGGGACATATTCCTCCATGAGCATTGATTACTTCACTCGGACTGGGTAGGCCGAAATAGTCCTGCCCAACCTTGTTAAATTCCCATAAAACATATCCACAGTGGCGACAAACATATTTAACTGGCATAAGTTTTCACCAGGTTAGTCTTTATAGTGGTATTACCCTACTTAGATAGACCTACTAGTAATACCTTAATCAATTGTTTAAAAACATCATGGAGTGGTATTACTGTGGGTATTATCAAAATGTATAACTTTGTTTAAACGAGTATTACAAGTATTACTAGAGGAAAAACTTATATAGAGACACCCCCGACCGAAACTTTCGGATCATGATGTAATACTATCTAAAATATTCGAGTAGGCCTAATACCTATAAACCCCTTATCTATGTCTATATTATTTCACGGGTGCTGAGGGGCCGTAGTCTAGCTTGGCTAGGATGCCGGCCTGGGGGGACACCCCGCCTAGCCAAGCCTGGTGTCACAGAGCGCCGGTGATCCC
>JAADCY010000088.1 GCA_013154205.1 Thermoproteota archaeon
CGGCCAATGAACTCTCAACATCATCCAGGAATAAGCTTGTCTATTAGCCAGAAATAAATATCATTACTTGTTTTTACAGAATATCTAATTGGTTATTGACAGGTGTGATTATTGAGAATTATGAATGACCTGGAATATATTCATAGATTGTTGATGGATAAGGTTAGGGAGCTTTTGAAGCTGCTTGAAATTATTTCTGAGAATAAAAAGGCGCTTTCCAGCTCAAAAGAAGAATTATTGAAGCTCTACAGGGAGCTAGCTGTTCTTAGCCCCCCACTCGTTATAACGCGTCCATACATAGATGTTCTCGTCAGAGCTCTCACTAGGATTAATAATACATTGTTTATCCTGAGAACAGAAGATCTAAGCATTGATGAAATATTGCTGCTTCTATCTGAAGTCAAGCGCTTACTTACGGAGTATAAAGTGATTGCTAAGAAGGAGAGATTTAAAACTATGATAGGGCTTCTAACACCGATTTATACAGGTGTATTCATATTCGCCGCTGACGCCTTATCGAGATATTTATGGGGTAGCGATGTTCTACCCGTAGTAATTCTAGCATTCTTCGCGTTATCCACTCTAGCATTATCCCTTGTAAAATTAAAGTTTGCATATTATTCCTTGATCCTGGGCGGCCTCATCGGAGTATGGCTTGATCTCCTCTACCCGTTTAACGAGTCCGGCGAGACAATATATTCAGGGATAATATATTTCTTGCTTCTCGCTGTAAGTCTCTCATACTATAACATTATTAGGACATCATCATCCGAATATAACAGGAGAAGAATAAGTAATCTAATAAAAGAAGCAACCGAGATACACGAGGAGAAAACCATGTCTGCAGAGTCAACTGAGCTAAAAGCTAAGCTTGAAGAACTCATGGATTACTTCACAAAACTCTATGGCGATAAAGGCAAAGAACTACTATTATACAAGATCAATGTTATGGTTATGAATGGTAAGAGGCGTGATGAAGTCATAAACGAACTATATAGGCGCCTCATTGGCAAAGCAAAAAACCTTTCGAAAGGGATTATTTAAACCTTAGACAATATCTTTATAGAATCCGGCTTAATCACTAAAACAAGACTAAGCAGTGTGCTTATCGGGGTGTAAAGATGTCGAAGCCCTCAAAATCTAAAGAACTTAAAATAGTTACACGACATGTGATAACTATTGATGATATCAAGAAAGATCCGAGGAAAGTGAAGCTTCTATATATAATTAATGTGACCGGAGGAATTAGTGAAAAAGCCTTACAGTACTTGCTGTATTATATGAAGGAGGAAGGCTATGATCTTGGATACAAATTCGTGATGCTGGGAACTGTTCCATCAAGTAAAGAAGTCTTAAATGACACCCTAGCCCTTCGATATGTTGGATTATTAGAAACTAATCCTAGGAGAAAACTAGTAGTTACTAGTTTAGGCAAAGAATTCCTAGATAAGGAAGGCGATAAGTACTTGAATGACGATGAGAAAGATCAGATAAAGAAACTAGTCGAGGAGCTACGAGTAAAGATAGCGCCTATTGATGCAGAAGTCGAACTAATGTCTAGACCGCGTAGGAGAAGAAGACGTCTTTTCTAACGATTTAAAAACAGTTTAAAAACAGTATACAAGAGACCTTTTGAAACATTAGTATTATATTGATGTAGGATAGAATCTTCTTTCCTCTGTTTTTCCAATTGTTAGTATTGGATTGAGCTTACCTTCCTCGGAAAGCTTCTTTATATGTTCGGCGAACTCTGATGTGTGTTTAATGTCAAGCTCTAATAATTCATAGAAAATATTTCTGAGCACACTCCATAGTTCTACAAGCATTTCACGCGGCATATGGCTTACAACCATTGGTTCTTGTAACCACTGATCGAACGCTTGTATGGTTCTCATCATATGCTGGAATGCTTGTCTAGCCATTATTATCAGTTCTAGCCTATCGGCTTCCTCGTATCCTTTCTCGGCTTTCTTGAAGCTTTCAATGATCTCTTTTTGTCTTTTAACCCATGCTTCTAGGTTCTGAAAAGGCATACTCATTATTTGCACCACGGCTGAACTAATAATTGATTTCTTTTTTGCCGTACGCTTATAAAAGAATTATTGATCAGCCGGTTTTTCAGAATTATTAATTGACAGGTTATAGGGTTTTCCTTCTCTGAGTATAAATTTAGGTATCTTATCCGCGTAGGCGTTTAGAAACTCTATATCCGATGCTTTCTTCCTCTTTCTGTCAGGCAACATTATCAATATGCCGTCCCGTATAGGGTACCATCTAAGGCATTTTGGACAGTAGAGTATTCCTGTCCTAATACCTGTGCGCAGACATTCTTCACATGGATACTCTACTCCTGTTTTAACGGGCTGTCTTTTATAGGCACAGTAGTTTTTACATAGCGGTTTTTCTATATTGGAGGTATCTATGTCTTCCTGATATTCTTTTTCAAAAACAATCATTTCTAGAGGATAATGCTTACATCCTAGGCAGCGTATTAGGTCTAATGCCCAGTACCTCATCATTGTCTTCCCAGCACCTCTCCGATCAGCTTCTTGACCGTTTCTAGTAATTCTTCGGCTAGTTCTTTATTCTTTGCTTCAAGCATTATTCTGAGAAGTGGTTCTGTACCGCTAGGTCTTACTAGCATCCAGAAGTCATCAGCAATAACCTTTACACCATCGATCGTTATTAGGCGGTAGTTCTTGAAATGCTCCTTAACTTTCTCTACAACTTTGAGCGCGGTCTGCCTATCCATGGGTACTTTTGTCTTTATCAGGTACCACTGTGGTAGTTCATCGTATAGTTCAGATATTCTCCTCTTATCCTTTGCGAGCATTTCGAGGAGGAGCGCTAGTGTCATTCCACCATCTCTGACCAGATGGTGTGGCGGGTACATGAAGCCTCCGTTCTCTTCGAAGCCGCATAGAGCGTCTCCGCGTCTCTGCATTTCTCTAGCGATATCTATTGCGCCTACTTTTAGCCATACTACTTCTACACCATAAGGCTTCAATACATTCTCGATCAACGTGCTCGATGAAACTGCTGTATATACTTTTCTCGGGAAGTCAGGATGCTTCTCGAGGAGATATCTTGCAAGCAGAATTGCTGTCCTATCTCCCCATTGCACCCTTCCTTTATCATCAATAACTATAGCTCTATCAGCGTCACCATCGTGTGCTAGGCCGAAATCAGCCTTCATAGACGCCACAGCCTTAGCTGTAGCCTCGAGATTCTCAGGGGTAGGTTCTGGTTTTCTACCCGGGAATAATGGATCGAGATTACCATTTATCGTTATTACTTTCACGCCTAGTCTCTGAGCGATCCTTGGCGATGTTAATGCTCCAACACTATTTGCGGGATCAATTACTATTGTGAAATTCCTCTTCCTAATCAGATCTGCATCTACATGTTTTACGACAGCATCCACATAGATATCATTAACATATGGGAACGGTTTTACCTCACGTGGTACCTCACTCCAGGACACGCTGTTAAACCTGCCCTCAAAATAAAGTTCTTCCACTTCTCTCTCCTTATCCCTGGGAAGCTCTATGCCATCATGCCAGATCACCTTTATTCCGTTATACTCTGGGGGATTATGGCTTGCAGTTATGATTACTCCGCCGTCAAATCCTCGCTCTTTAATAACGTATTGTATAGCAGGAGTCGGGGCTAGACCGGCATCATATACTTGTATCCCTGAGCTCAGTAGCCCCGCTATGACCGCAGACTTAATCATCTCTCCACCAATCCTGATATCTCTACCTACAAGAAGCTTTTTGCCCGGGCCGAAGAATGTACCTATAGCACGTCCTAGTCTAAGGGCTAGCTCAGGCGTCATCTCCTTGTTAACTATTCCACGTACTCCATCCGTTCCGAAAAGCTTGCCCATGTTAATCACCACCTCGATGGTTTAATATAAAATAAGAATCGTTACTACCATGAACGTATATCAATGATTTACAAATAAAAACATGTCTCAGTAAGTATTCATTGTTAATGCAAAAATTGTTTGATGTTTAAACATCTTTACTCTTCTTCCTCGAACTCATATTCTTCGAGAATATCTTCTAGCGCGTCTCTGACGTCATTCTCGCCCTCTCTAAGCGCCCATTCCACTTTGTATCCTTTGTTTTCAAGCAGTTGTCCAACCTCTATTGCTATATCTCTTATCTCACTCAAGATATCATCGACTAGTACTTCTACATCTTCACCGCTCTCAATTAGATCGGCTAACACGTCCTGCAGATCATCTTCGGGCTCGATCGCGATCTTTGCGGATCTACTCTTATCACGTATACTGATAACTAGCGATATAGGCAGAGTCTGATGCACAGCCCTTATCGTTCCCTTCTGCTTTTTAACCTCTAGCTCCCTGTCGCGAAGTAGTTTTATGAGCTCTTCAATCATCGCTCTCCCCTTAATTGTTTCTTGGGTAGAACGAGTTTTATTAAAGATTGCTACCATTCCCCTACAGTGTTGTTTTAAATACATTGTTATTCAAGAGAAATAATGAGTGATGAAATACATGAGCGATAACGTAATGATCCTAGTAGGAGGTAAGGATGCTGCTGAGAAGCTGGAGAAGATAATTTTTGAACATAGAGATTCTGAGATAACGGTAATTAGTGATAGAGAAAACGCTCAACATATAGGGAAACTCATCGGATTACTGAGGAGTAAAGTACCAAGAATAAACTACTATGTATTCAACGAGAAATCACCAGAAGAAAACGCCTTGAAACTATTCGTACTAAATAAGCCCGGAATAATAATTGTTATAGGCAATTCTAAGCCTATTGAATACATACTACGTATTGCTAGGAAAACCAATATACAAAAGGTGGTGTCGTAAAACCATTGATCGATATTGGCATACCTATTTGGATGGGCAATATAGGAGAGGATTTAACAACGGGTTTTGAAACCCTGAGAAAACACGGAGTCAATATGATAGAGTTATCAATAGATTATCCATGGCCATTTAAAGAATCACAAAAACTGGAACAAGTGATTTCACTCGCTAAACAGAACGGCATGCATATCAATATCCATGCCCCATGGAGAGACATTATTCTAGCCTCACCATATGAGGAGATCGGAAAGGCCTCAATAGATGTAATCCTAAAATCAATAGCCGACCTAATAAGGGAAGTACATTCCTATATCGTCGTTCATCCTCTTACTATGCAGCGTCTAGATATATCGGATAATAGACGAGAAGCCATTCAGAGATTTCGTCAAAACATTGATCTTCTCGCAAAGAAACTAAATAGTGAACGCGAAATAATAGTCGTAGTAGAAAATCTTGCCGGAGGCATAGGAGCCGAACCAGGAGATCTGGCATCAGCGCTCGACGGATTAGAACATGTCGGTCTGTGTCTCGACATAGGTCATCTTGCTAGCAGGTATAAGCGTTTCCTAACCAGCTATTATGATGATTTTTACACCTATCTAAAGGATGTTATTGAAGCTATTAGCGGCATAAACGTGCCTGTTATACATATACATGATGTAGATGAGCATGGGCGAGAACATCTATTGATAGGTGAGGGATTCCTCGACTTTAAGAAGGTGTTTAAAACAATATCAAAAGTCAGACCTGAGAACATAGTATTCGAGGTTTTCAGGAGCAAAAACCTTAGAGTAAATCTCAGTACTATCGCCAAGAATATTGGTGATGCAATTTCATGGGCGAAAATATATCTAGCCTAATCATAGGTATTGACGAAGCCGGTAGAGGCCCTCTTATAGGGGATATGATTCTCGCAGCCGTAGTATTCGATCATGTAGGCCTTAGGAAGCTTGAAGAATTAAGAGTCAGAGATAGCAAGGATCTTAGTCCCCATACAAGAGCGCAGCTCTACGGCCCGATAATAAGGAGCAGTACTGTTGTCGCGGTTAGTCATATAACTCCGAGGGAAATTGATAGTTTCAACCTGAATAGGCTTTTGCTAAGAAGAATAGTTAGCTTGTTAAAAATTATATCTGTACTTATTGATATGAATAATGTAACAAGCATCATTATTGACGAGATAAAGGGATGGCAAAAATTCCTCCCGAGGAAAATAAGGGAACTAGCTCCTAAAGCAAAACTGGTCGTTGAACCAAGAGCCGATTCAAAATACATTATTGTATCAGCTGCGAGCATAGTAGCCAAGTATATCCGGGATACCAATCTCGAACCAGTGCGTCGATTATTAGGCGATTTCGGCAGCGGGTATCCATCAGACCCGAAGACTAGGGAGTGGATTATATCCGAGTACAAAGCCGATATGGGCAAGCCCCCATTAATTATACGCCGTACATGGTCGACGCTAAGCTCATTAGCGCCTAACTGGTTTATTAAGAAACAGACCAGGCCTAATCACAAGCATGTCTCGCAGAAAAGCATTCTAGACTATATATCTCAAAAGGATCAGCGCTAATTATAACGGTGAACAGAGATGCCTGCCAACTTACCTGCTGAGGCACGGGCAAAATGGATCAAGGTTATGGAGGCTAAGACTCCTGAGGAGAAGATCAAAGCCCTGGAAGAATTCTTAGCAGCAGTACCAAAGCATAAGGGAACAGCTAATCTCAGGCTATGGGCTACGAGAAGGCTCGCGGAGCTCCGAGAAGAAATAGAAGAACGCAAACGCAAGAAGGTAGGCCGAGGAATAAGCTTTTTCGTTGAAAAAGAAGGAGCTGCCCAAGCAGTCATTGTCGGGCCACCCAATACTGGGAAGAGCCTACTTGTAAAAATACTAACTGGTGCCAGAACCCGTGTTGCAGACTATCCGTTATCGACAAGATCGCCCGTTCCAGGCATGTTACAGTATAAAGACATATATTTCCAGCTGGTCGACACACCGCCAATAATGAGTAATGGTGGGCCATGGAACAATAGGGTCATAGGCCTCGTACGTAATGCTGATGCCGTCATACTTATTCTCGACATAACACGTGATCCTATTAAGGATTATTTGGAGCTAAGAAGACTATTCGAGGAATCCGGGATTCTGCTTTACAAGCCCAGGGGAAGAGTAGTTATTGAGAAAGAGAGGCTTGGAAAAACAGGTATAAGAGTAACACTAATGGGCCGTCTCCTCGACTGTACTGCTGATGATATTAGGAAACTACTGGAGGAATATAGGATCTATAGCGCCCATGTAAAGATCTATGGTGAAGTAACGCTGGACGATGTTGAACAAGCGATCTTCGAGAGCAGAGTCTATAAGCCGAGCATAATAATCATTAATAAAGCCGATATTGATCTCGCGAAAGCTAGGGAAGCAGCTTTTAGGCTACATGAGATCACGCCGTCAACGCCCATTATTATTGGTTCAGCAAAACTAGGTAAAGGATTTGAAGAACTCGGCAAAATACTGTTCAAACTACTGGATCTCATAAGGGTTTACACAAAACAGCCGAATGGACCCAAAGCCGATAAGCCACTCGTACTACCTAGAGGCTCAACTGTCTATGATGTTGCACGTCTGATTCATAAGAGCTTTGTGAAAAACTTTAGATACGCGAAAATCTGGGGGCCTTCCGCCAAGTATCCTGGTGAGAGAACAGGTTTAGATCATGTATTAGAAGATGGTGATATTGTCGAAATACATGTGAAAGGCTAAAAAACAACTTATCTTCTCACACGCGGTATTATTATCCTGATAATATTTCTGTTTTCATCACGTTCAACGCGTAGATCAGAGGGTTCTGCATCTGGCGGCAGTCTAATACATGTCTCGTATCTTCTGAACTTAATCTCTCTGAAAACACCCCATTTCTCGAACTTTATCTCTCTTTTTAACTGGCACTTTAGGGTGAGTATATTGTCTCTTACTTCAATAGATAATGCATTTAGATCGCCGTAAGGTAGGTCAACCACTAGTTCATATCTATCTGGATAAGCATTAAATGATACAAGTGGTTCAAGAACACCATCGGGGCTCCACATAGTTCTTGTTGATGCTAGTTCCTCCTCCATTTCTTCAAACATTTCCCTCATACGTCTTCTTATTCTCTCAAAGAACTCGTCCAGGCTCATATTTACCACCCCCTGTTCAGGCACTACTGGTACATAAGGGGCATTTGTTTCTCGTAATGTTTCTGCATCTCTGTCATTGCTCTCTTTGTCTGCCTCATCAATTCCCTCGTCTGTAGTTTTAGGAGTTCAGCTTCTTCCAGTAGCTTATCGACATTGATCTCTATGCCTACAAATTTTGATAATCCTGTTAGAGCAGTTGCCGCCGCCTCGGGATCGGGCAGGTCGAAGAAACTCTCCGAAAATATTGCCAGGTTGTTTATGTTTCTCCTCCTCGATTCCTTCATTATAACCGCGTATGGGCCTGCGATAAATCCTTCTTCTAACTTGTTAAATCCTAGTTTCTCCGCTTCTTCTGCCAGCTTATCATTGCTGGCGAGATAGTATAGTTTCGGTTTTGTTATCTGGAGCCTGTTTGGGACAGCTATTCCTGAGAGGCTGAGTATGTATTGTATTCCTATTTCTCTCGCATACTCTATGATAGCATAGGATAACGGATATATAGCTGGGGCTGGCACAGGCGCCTCGCTGACGAGAACAATCATTCTTCTATCATCACTTATGTAGAGCTGCATAGGGCTCATAGGTGTGTGTTTATGGACGACTGTTACAGGGGGGAATAACGCTGGCGAATCTATTTCTCCTATAAGCTTCATGTTCTTGCTTGTCACTAAGTACCTGCTCGCTATGGCCCCTACTAGGCCGGCATCCGGTAGTCCTAATATGAAGTATTTTGGTATAGGTTCCTCGTATGGATTATAGTATTCATGTATAATTATCCTATCAAAGCTAATGCTTCTAATAGGCCTCTGTATGAGCATGTTTTCACCAAATTACTCGCCAAGCTAAATAACAATATCTCCACGGACTCTTTTAGATATTGGTATCATCAGCTAGGACACTTATAATAGGAGAGAATAAGGCCCCAGCCCCTAAAGCTACCCCAGGGTTAAACACATCTTATCATTCGTCCTGGCATGACTATCTACATCGGGGCTGGGGCCCCAAGATAATCATCGGGGCTCCCGGGGTATATAGTATCATGTTGTTCCATGTTTATCGTTCCAAAGCTCATACGCCTTGAGCATCTCGGGGCTAATACTGGGCTTGTGCGCCTGGATAACTTTTACGAAGTCATCGAGAGTTATGGGGCGAGGCTTGCCGACTCCATTGTTTTTCTCGAAATGCTCTTGTGCTATATTGAACTGTACTTCTTTAACAATAGTCTCTATATCAGCACTGCTATATCCTTCGGTTAACTCGGCAAGCTTATCCAAGTCTATATCCGCCACCTCATATACTGCTGCTAGCTTCGTTATATAGTGCTGGAACAACTGTTTTCTTACTTCTTTGTTCGGCGGCGGAACATAGATTCTCTTAGCAAATCTCCTGATGAACCCAATGTCTAGCTGCCAAGGCTTGTTCGTTGTTCCTATAACGAATACAGGCACTCTGTTGTTCTGCTTCTCTTTAAGACCATCCATTTCCATTAAGAACTGGTTACGTACACGCTTCTCTCCACCAACCTCATCACTATACTGCTGGAGAAGACCATCAACCTCATCAATGAATATTATAACTGGTGTTCCTTCAGAAGCTATTTGTCTCGCTTTATCAAATACTCTTTTAACATTTTTCTCGGCTTCTCCCAGCCATTTAGACATTATGGTCGCCGGGCTCACATCGATCAGTGCAGCGTTGATCTCGTTGGCTAGCGCATATGCTATGAGTGTTTTTCCACAGCCGGGTGGACCGAATAAGAGTATTCCTTTAGGCCATCCCAGGGGAAATAATTCTGGATGCAGAGTTGGAATTATAACGGCGCGTTTGAGCGCGAGCTTTACATGTTCCAGATCAACCACATCGTTGAACTTGATAGGGTTTCTCTGATTAGGGTATATCACCTCTATATCGTCAACCTGTTCTTTCTCTTTAGGCTTACCGCCCAAACTAACCTTTTGTAGGTGTTGCTCAAGCTTCTTAATCCTCAGCCTATACTTCTTAATCAAAGCCGCATAAAAGTCAGCCATCGAGCTATCCGGATATAGTCGTAGGAACCTGACAAACATCTCTATAGCTGCTCTATAGTACTTGATCGCTTTCTCATAATCACCCTTCCTAT
>JAADCY010000002.1 GCA_013154205.1 Thermoproteota archaeon
GAATAGCCGAAGAGATAACCGGTTCGGGCATGGCGGAGAAATGTTTTATAGATAAGATCGAATACGCTAACGGGTATCTGAACTTCTACATAGACTATCGTAGGCTCTCCAAAGAGATCCTTGGAAGGATAATCGATGGAAGTGTCTTTGAGGAAATAAGCAGTTATGGCGGCGGAGAGAAAATCCTCGTTGAACACACAAGCGCTAACCCGATACACCCCCTACACATAGGGAGCGGGAGGAACAGCATAATAGGAAATACTTACGCCAGGATATTACGTAGGCTCGGCTTCAATGTACGGGAGCATTTCTACGTAGACGACATGGGTAGACAAGTAGCAGTAATGGTTTACGGATACAAGAGGGTTAAGGAGAAAGGATTAGAGCCACCCACAAATATTAAGCCGGACCACTGGATAGGCGCTATCTACGCGTTGACAAACATATTCGTATCAATAAAGAAGCTTCACAAAGAACAAGAAAAGCTCACCGAGAAAATAAGGGATCTGATAAAGAGAATAAAGATAGAAGCCCGCGAAAAACGTGGTGACGGCTACCTACTAGCAGTCTCCAAGATAATAGAGGAACAGCTAAGCCTAAAGCATGACCCACAAGCCATTCTCGAGACACTGGTCTCCGCGCTACGAGTGCGTGAAGGTAAGAAAGCATCTAGCATACGGAGAGAAGCTGAAGAACTATTATCGAAGTACCGGGAGATAAAGAGGAAACTAGCAGAGCTGTACGAGTGCGCAGAAGATCTCAGAGCAGTATTCCCAGACCTATACGAAGCACTGATAGTCTCGGTGGATGAGCCGGAAGCCTTCGAGGAAGAAGTATCCAGGCTCATGTGGCTCTACGAGACAGGAGACCCCGGCACGGTAAAGGTCTTCAGAGAAGCAATAGATCTAGTGCTGAAAGGCTTCGAATCAACGCTCAGAAGAATAGGTATAGTTTTCGACTCGTATGACTGGGAGAGCGACCCCGAGATAAAGAAGCTAACATTAGAGATCATAGAGAAGGCGCTGGAGACGAAATATGGAGGTAGCGAGGGCAAAGCCGTAATAGTTGATCTCGGAAAAGCCTACGAGGAAGACCCATATATCCGTAACATATTCGGGGCTGAGAAGCCCGAGCGCGTAGTCCTTAGGAGAAGCGATGGCACAACACTCTATGTCTCAAGAGATATAGCTTACACTATCTACAAGTACGTGAAGACGGGGGCAAAGAAAGTCTATAATGTAATAGCGACCGAGCAGAACCTGGAGCAGAAACAAGTCCGCAGCGTCCTCTACCTATTGGGCTACAAGGACTATGCGGACAGCACTATACACCTAGCATACGAGATGGTGCATCTGAAAGGGTATAGGATGCGTGGAAGATATGGTAGGTACATCAGTATGGATGAGCTCATCGAGAGATACCGTAAACTCATGCTAGACCAGTACATGGAATCACATAAAGAACTAGGAGTAGATCAGGCAGAGGATGTTCTCGATAAGGCTGAAAAACTAGCAGTGGCGAACACGAGGTACCTATTACTGAGCATTGAGCCTCTCAAAGTTCTTACATTCGATCCCGGAAAGCTCGCCGAGCACACGGAGGGCTCATGGATACAGTACACTTATGCGAGGCTCCTCAGCATACTGAGAAAAGCCTATGGCAAGGATATTTCTACGCCTGAAGAACTAGGAGAAGAGATACTAAGAGACTATAGAGAGATAGATTTCGATAAACAAGTCCTAGTACGTGAAGAGGAAGAAATAGTCGAGAAGCTCATCAGCTACAAGGACGCGTTGATCACTGCTTATAACGAGATGAAGCCAAACAAGATCGCAGAGTACGCGTACGAGCTATCATCTGCGCTGAACCTGTTCTACGAGAAAATACCTGTCATCAAGGAGAAAGACACGAACAAGAAAAAGTTCAGGCTTACCCTCATCTACTCGTCAGCAATTATTCTTGGCGACGCTATGCGTGTAATGGGCTTACCTGTTCTCCCAAGGATCTAGTCGTCTGTAACGATCATTTCTTTATAGATAGTTTTTTCTATGTATTCAATTCATAGAATCCTATTGGTGATTCTCATGTTTAGCCGCCCAGAGATCAAGATAGTTCCTGGCAGCCCAGGCAGCAAATCCAGGGAATGGATAGAGAAACACCATAAATACGTTGCGACGACAACACATGACCCCGAACACCTACCCCTAGTGATCGAGCGTGGAGAAGGAGTATGGTTAATAGACGTTGACGGCAATGTCTTCCTAGACTTCTCAAGCGGGATCTCAGCGGCGAACCTAGGCTACCCAACACATCCCGAGGTAAAGAAAGTTCTCGTAGAGCAGATAGAGAAGCTCGCCCACGCAGCAGGCACCGATTTCTACAACCCCTACCAGGTAATGCTCGCCGAGAAACTAACGAGCATAGCCCCCGGAGAATTCGATAAGAAAGTATTCTTCGCTAACAGCGGCACAGAGAGCGTAGAGGCAGCTATCAAGCTCACTAAACAGTATAGGAAGGCCAGGATGTTCATAGCATTCATAGGCGCATTCCACGGTAGAACCCTGGGAAGCCTAGCACTCACCGCTAGCAAACCAGTACATAAACGAGGATTCTATCCCTGGATGCCCGGCGCAGTACATGTGCCGTACCCGAACCCCTATAGGAACCCATGGCATATCGATGGCTATGAGCATCCCGACGAGCTCGTCAACAGGGTGATCGAGTACATCGAGGAATGGGTGCTAGACAAATATGTTCCGGTAGAAGAAGTAGCGGCTATAATCGCTGAGCCTATCCAGGGCGAGGGAGGATACGTTGTCCCGCCAAAGAGCTTCTTCCCGGAGCTGAGGAAGCTAGCCGACAAGCACGGCATACCCCTGATCGTTGACGAGGTACAGATGGGCATGGGAAGAACCGGCAGGATGTTCGCTATCGAGCACTTCGGCATAGCACCCGACGTGATAACACTTGCCAAGAGCCTCAGCGGAGGAGCAGTCCCGATAGGAGCAACCATCTATAAGTCCGACCTCGACTTCCGCGAGCCAGGAATGCATAGCAACACCTTCGGAGGCAACGCACTAGCATCTGTCGTCGCGTTGAAGACCCTGGAGGTAACCGAGCAACTACTACCACATGTTAGGAGCCTCGAACCATTGTTCAAGGAGACCCTGAACAAGTGGAGAGAAGAATACGAGTTCGTCGGCGACGTGAGAGGACTAGGCCTTGCATGGGCTCTGGAGATAGTGAAGGATAAGAAGAGCAAAGAGCCCGACCCGAAGAAGAGGAACAAGATACTCTACGAAGCCCTCAAGAGAGGACTAGTGCTGCTAGGATGCGGTAAGAGCGGTATCAGGCTTATACCGCCCCTGATAATAAGTGAGGAACAGGCAAAGCTAGGGCTAGAGATCCTAGGAGAAGCTATTAAGGCCTCAATATAAGCATCTCTCTTTTTCCCGTCTCTTCTCATTATCCACACATTTTTAAGAAAACCAAACCTATATAGAGTAGACATACATGTTTAGTAGTTTTCTCGCTACGAAGCGCGTATTTCGAAAAGTGTGGTTGGTGGGTAGGGCTTGACGAGTATCGAGTACGAGATACTTTCCTGTAGTGCTTTGCTCCCGTTTTACCTCGGCGAGGGACGTAGAAGGCTTATCAGGATAATAGCTGAAAGACTCAAAGAATTCTATGGGCGTGACCTCGTGGTCAATGGTTTGGACGCGCTTATCATTGATATGAGGGAGATTATCGGGGATTTTGTCGTGGCGGCATATATCTATACATATGTCAACGGAGATATTGTGATCTGGAGTAGCAACGAGGTATCCATGGAGAGGATAATAGTTCCCGAACATATAGTCGTGCTCCCCAAGAACGATTTTGAAGACATGGTTAAATCTCTAAAAGAACTTAGCAACGGCTTGGTGAGTAAGCCCAAATTATTATTGTCGGGTAAGACCAAGTGCTTGAAAAATGATCCCCTTGAGTGCTACATCAGTAGTTATAAGAAGTTCGCGTACCGCTATGACGATATAAGTTTGCAGCTAAAATGCGATAGTAGCTCGCTCAGAATAGATACGGTTATGCTTGCAGATAAGTTCGTATCGAGCCTTATCGAGGGAACAGGTAAACTCGTTGATTGCGTGTCATCGCATCTCCCGTGGCGGAGCAGGAAGTCTTTCGCGAAGAAGGTTAAGGATGAAGTAACTGATGAGGCACTGAAATACTTGTCGGAGCTGGCTAAAAAATACAGGGTCATATTCCCGAAGACGCCGGAGTACATGGAGCTATTCAAGATATCTTAGCGCTTATTCCTCGGAGGCTTGATAGTTGTTCTTACCTCTCCGTCCTCATAGTATCCTATCAGCATAGCCTCGGTGTTATAGGCCCAGACGACCTCCCCATTCTTATCGACAGCTATGAAGCCCATGGTATTCTCTCCGACAAGCTTATCGACGTACTCGATGGTTTTCTCCGCCGCGGCCACAATGTCCCGTGTTTCTCTATAGTATGTGTCGAGCTGTTTACACACCATACACTCGATGATCTTCTCTCCTATGCCTGTGGCTGAGCACGCAGTGTATTCTGATGCATAGAAGCCAGCTCCGGGTATGGGGGAGTCGCCTATTCTGCCCGGGAACTTCATGATGACGCCTCCAGTGCTGACGGCGGCCGCGAGCCTTCCCATGCTATCAACCGCTACTGCGCCGACTGTGTCTCCGGTATCTAGTGCCTCTTCTATGATCTTCCGTATGAAGTCGTAGTTCTCGAGGAAATCAGTGATCTTCTTGTAGATCTCTGGTTTCCCTTCGAGGAGCTTCTTAACCGCTTCCTGGTATCTCTCCCAGACATGGGGTGGCGGCGGGGGCAATGGTGGTAGTCCGTTCAGGAAGGCCAGCAGGTCGGCTCCTCTACCCCCTATGAGGTGGTGATCTGTTTTCTCCATGACTATCCTAGCTAGAACCACCGGGTTCCTAGTAGCCGTAACCGCTGCTACCGCTCCTATCCTCCCCGTTGATCCATCCATTACTCCCGCATCAAGGCTTCTACCGCCCATGAAGTCGAGGACGCTGCCGACTCCTGCGTTGAGGTATCCTGAGTCCTCCGTGCATTTAACGGCTTCTACGACGGCATCTACTGCTGAGCCATTATTTCGTAGAATACTCATTCCTTTCTCAGTGCATTTCGCGACTACTTCTTGTGCTTTATCCACGTGTTTTGCACGGGTCCATCTCCCGGCTCCGCCGTGAAGGATTATGTTGGGTCTCATAAGCATGTATTCCCCCGTTATTTTTCCTAGCAAATTAATAATTGAATGACGTGATAGTAAAATAATCTGTGCCTACAAAATATAGTCGTGACACAGTATCGTGGTGACAAGTATTGGCTGTTCTAGAGAGAGTCGTAAGCAGGATAAGATTCAGTAGGGAGCCTCTGATCAACCATATCCTTGTCCCCATAGGCTTGATAATCTCCTTGCCTGTCATCGCCGCTCTCTCGGTCAGAGCTGAGCTCGGCGGCGTGTCCGCGGTACAGTCTGTCTGGTACTATCCATTAGCCAGCCTCTATCTCGCCTATCTCGCCTTCTCTGCTTACTCCTCGTATAGGCTGACAAAGATAGTTATGAAACACTTGGTGGATAGCGGGATAACGAGTTATTATTGGCTCAGGAACATGGGTGACGACGATGCTGTATTGAGACTGTATAAGTCCGGGCTCAGGAAGAAGGTTCTACCATCGCCTATAACTTCGCTGATACTATGCCTCGTAACAGGTGGTCTAGCCTACCCGGTCATACTATACATGGTGGAGCGTGTGTTCAGCCTACACGCTTATGGTGAGGAGAAGAAATTCCTTGGATACACTCAAGCCAAGCCCGTGGGTATTGGGCAGGGAGTACTCGACATAGCTGCATCGATGCTTACGATCGGCGCATACATGTTTTACTGGATTAGACGCGCTATTACAACCTATAACAATCATATATCGTTGGTTCATTCAAGGCATCCCGAGCCACCTATTCCTGGAGAAACCAGTGTGCCGGAGAGGCTTTATCCGCGGGGTCCTATACTAGCTTTCTCCATGATGCTGATCGGCCTCGGCCTAACCATATTTTTCGTTATAAGCGGTTTACCTGTTTACCTACCTTATATCGTCGGCATAGGTTTCATCACGTGTTACTACTCCTTCATACTCTCCAGGAAGAACTTCGCCCTACAATTCCTGGGAACGCTGGGAATGATATATTTCCTCTTCATAACCACGACCATCATTGGTTTTGCTGGCCACACATTGTTTGCTTCGCTCTATAAGCATTTAGAACAAGTCGCGGGCAGGCTGAGCATGAATAATCCCTGGCTCTTATCTGTTCAGATCTTTACCAATAATCTTGTACCGAGCACGGTTGCGCTAGCCCCTATTATCGGGGCACCCTATCTAGCCTATGCGATCGGGCAGGCCGGGATAATATATGGGTTCATGATAAGCATTAAGCTACCGTCATATGGTCTCACCATACTCAGCCTGCCGATCATGCCGCACTCGATACTGGAGCTCTCAGCCTACGCGCTCTTCATATCTTCAGCTATTAGATTATTAAGAGGCGACAGGAGGGTCGCGGTAAAAATAATCGGCTCCTACATAGTCCTATATGCCGCAGCCCTGGTCGAGGCCTTCTCGATCTACTTGGCCCACGCTATTTCCTAGGCTCAATAACTACTACTTCGTATTCTTCGAGCTTGGGTAGAGTGAATGTTATCTGTCCAAGCATTTCTTTGAAATCAACACCGTATTCCAGTTCTTTATCTCTCAGCGGCAGATATACTCTGTATTTCATCCCAGGCTTTATCGCTAGTTTTACCCGTATATCCGCTATGGGTATTATTGTGCGTGGTGGATGTACTGATTCGACACTACTATAAGGTGGTAGTGGCTGTTTCGTCGTGCCCGTACCCATTGCTTGGATTAACTGGTTATAGGTGTGGTTCAGGAGATGAATGATTATTCTATCTCCCTGCCTATACGTCTCCATGTGAACGGTCTCAGGCGCATCAATTATTACCGGAGGCGTTCCGCCCAAGTATCTAGCACTATTCCTTATCAGCTTCATGAATGTCGGTAGCCCTGTACGCCAGTAGTGGCGTCCTAGCTGGCCTGTGAAGTAGACGCTTTTGCCGCGTCCATAATCATTGATTATTACGGCTGGATTATCGGTTATCTTGGCTAGTGGAGGCGGTGATCTCCCTAGCGTGTATTCGTGGCCCCAATCACCTACTGAGAGCCCTACTCTTCCCAGGGTCTGGCCGTGCACGTTGTCCAGGAGTGTGTGGTATCCCATGTTTGGCGTTGCTCTTCTGACACGGAATTCATAGCTCATGTCTCCGAACAGGATCATTTTCTCTTCTATATCTTTGAATAATGGGTGCTTGATATCGTCTATGTAGATATAGGTCCACGGCTTCCTGAGTACTCCTATGAAGCTCGCACCTATAACCTCTTTGTAGGCGAAATCATACATTCTTATACAGTTCTCGTCCCTAGTCCCCGTCAGATATGTTGATACTACTCCACCCCCTCTCTCCACATACTTCTTGATCGCGTCACCGATCTCTTTCTTCATACACACCATGTTCTCAACGAATAATACCTTGTATTTGCCGAGGTTCTCCGGTGATACAGCGTCTCTCTCAGCGATAAACTCTACAGGTATGTGGCTATGTGTTAACGCATAGTATACTCCACGGATCCCGTCAACATATTTCTCCGGATGCTCGCGGCCATAGAAGTCACGTGTATTGTTCGACACTATTATCCCGGCGTACCTTACAGGCTCCGCATCGTCTAGGTATTCCTCGATCTTCTCGTGCTCCTTGAATACCTGCTCCGCCGCGTCCAGATGCTCTGGGTTCTGCCTATAGCTGACACTGAATACCAGGAGCCACGGTGATCCACCAGCTATTATTGCTTCCCTAAGTCCCTGTTTGATAGCTATTCTAGTGGTTGCCTTAACTGTCCTGTATAGGTGGAAGTAGTTCCTACTGCTCCACACGGGTTTTCCGCCGCTCATAGCCTTCGTTATCTTAGTCATCTCGGTGATGAAGCCTGGAGGCTGATGGTCTACTTCGCTGCACTCCGCGAATATCACGTCTATATAGTCGCGGGCCATCTCGACGATCTTATTGGTTCTGCCAGCCCATCCCCCGGGATGGCTGTTGTACATGAATAGCTTGTCTGGAGCGGCTTGTTTAGCCGTCTCATACAGCTCCTTGATCCTGTTTACTACGACCTCGTATCTCCACTTCCAGAGCTCACGCCATCTGCTGTCCGTCCAGTTGGGCTCGCGCGGCATGTCGTAGCCGTGTTCTTCTTTGAAGCGGCGCTGACACCATTTACAATAACAGGCACGCTCTATGTCTGGCTGGTACCTGAAACTGTCTAGGAAGACTCCATCGGCGTCGAGGCTTATGCCCTCCATTATCTCTCTCTTCACGTGGTCGATGAACGGACTGTTTATACAGAGCTGCGGCCATTCGGGCTCATAGTGATGTACTTCTAGCGGTACATGTTCGAGAAGTATTATTTCCCCATTCCTGTTTATCTGGGCCCAATCACTGTGTTGGTGGTAGAGATGCTTATTCGCTGTATGGCCTACCATTACAACTACATGTATTCCTTTTTCTCTCCCATAACGTATGGCGTCTCGGACGAGATCACCCCTCATCTTAGGGTGTTCGGGCCCGACGGTTCCTCCGCGGTAGAATGTGCGTCCCCAAGGATCTCGGGCGAATATTACGAGGACGTTTGCATGTATTTTCTCGGCTAGCTCTACTAGTTCTTTACCAGTTATTGTCTCGACGTATCTACCGTATCGATCCTCTATGTTGAACTGGAGGACTCGTACGGGGCGGTTCCACCAGAGCTTATCCTTACTCATGAATATCATCCTTCAAATAGGTAGAGGGGCTGGGGACTGGTAATGGGTTGTCCCCCGGGGCGTTATATTAGTCTAATTATTGATCACACTTCATATATAATGATTATCCCTAGTACTCGTCTCCGAGTAGCCATGTGTTCTCAACATAGACTCTCCGAAGACCGTTCTTCCTCGCTATCTCCACGGCTCTCATAGCGTGTCTCCTGCTTGTGCGTGGTATGTCTCCGAGCATGTAGTCTGGATGGAATCCTAGGAATACATAGGGGGTATTCCTGTCTAGCTCCGCAATGTAGCGTGTCATCATGTCTATCTCGTACTCGTCAACATAGCCTGGGACGAGTAGAGTCGATACGACTAGGAGCGGGGGTTCCCGTCTCTCACCTGCTCTCTCCGCCGCATATGCTATGTTCTCCTTTATCGTCTCAACATGCCCTGGCTCTACCCCCGTCAATGCGTGGTAGACTTGGGGGGTCCAAGCCTTGAAATCAATCTTAACTATCCCGCCCGTCTCCAGGCTTAGCTCCACTGCTTCACGGAACAAGTGCTTATTCCATAAACCGTTCGTCTCCCAGCATATCCTGAAGACACGCAGACCTATCTCCCCGGCTCTAGCCTTCATCCTACGGGCGGCGAGGAGGGCGTGCGGCGCTGCTGGCCCCGGGTCTCCTCCGAAGAAACAGACGCACGTCGTCCTATGGTTCACAGCTCTCACCAGGTCATCTATGCTGATCAGGGGCTGTAGGTCACTGGTCATTCTCCTGTACTCCCAGTTCTGGCAGTACAGGCAATCCATATTGCAGAGACCGTAGAAGACCGCAATATTATAGTATCCGTGCTCTCCACCCGGCGACAAGCAGTAGTCGGGATAACCCAGCCCATGAATAGCAGGGCATACAGGATCAGCCACACAATTCGTAGGATGAGGATCATAGTAGTATGTGCCAGGAACCACTTGGTAGGAACCAGTACGCGGCTTATTCCTCCCATCACGCCTAGCTATGAAGCCGCAATAACCAGCTGAGCCTTCCCGGAGACCACACATCCTCCCACACAACCCACAAACACCGTCACCCACGACCCTATGAGGCAGCCGGAATA
>JAADCY010000106.1 GCA_013154205.1 Thermoproteota archaeon
GAAAGTAATAATTAGGGGGTCTCAGATTTTAGCTAGACCGGAAGATAGGTTAAAGAATATGATTAAGTAGGTGGGGAAGAAGAGTGACTAAAGCAAGAAATATCGGTATTCCAGGCATAGAGCCTCCGCAGAGCGAGTGTAATGACCCCAAGTGTCCTTGGCACGGGCACGTCAAAGTACGTGGAATGATATTCAGAGGCGTCGTTGTTAGCTCTAAGATGCAGAAAACAGTTGTTGTAAGACATGACTACTATCACTATGTTAAGAAGTATAAACGATACGAAAAAAGACACACGCTGATACACGCACATAATCCTCCTTGTATAAACGCTAAGGAAGGCGATGAAGTGATAGTTGGAGAGACAAGGCCTCTAGCCAAAACTGTTTCCTTTGTCGTATTGGGAGTAGTCAAGAGGGCAGGTGGTAAGTAATGCCGAAAGGAAGGAAGGGAAGACCGGTTAAGTCACGTAGGAGGATCAATACCGGGTTACAGGTAGGATCATATGTTAAGGTAGCTGATAACAGCGGTGCTAAAGAGGTTAAAATCATAGGTGTTCCAGGCTACAAGGGTAGACTTAGAAGAATACCGCCAGCAGGCGTTGGAGATCTTGTAGTGGTCACTGTTAAGAAAGGAGTTCCTGAGATGCGCAAACAGGTTGTAAAAGCTATAGTTGTACGTCAGAGAAGACCATTCAGAAGACCTGATGGAACCTGGGTTGCTTTTGAAGATAATGCAGTAGTTATAGTTACTCCTGAAGGATCACCTAAGGGCAGTGAAATAAGAGGCCCTATAGCGAGAGAGGCCGCTGAGAGATGGCCTCAGATAGCTAATATCGCAACAATGATCATCTAGAGGTGACAAATTATGGGACTCACATCATCAGCTAAGCCTAGTAAGCAGAGAAAAGCACTATATAATGCACCTCTGCATCTGAGACGCAAACTAATGACAGCGCCTCTGAGCAGGGAGCTCAGAGAAAAATACGGGATAAGAAGACTGCCTGTGAGAAAAGGAGATGTTGTAAAAATAATGCGTGGAAGCTGGAAGGGGCATGAAGGCAAGGTTGTCAGAGTTGATCTGAGAAAGCTTAGGATCTATATAGAAGGCGTTCAGATGAAAAAGGCCGATCAAACACCTGTTTACTACCCAATACATCCTAGCAAGGTTATGATAGTAAAGCTTGATCTCAGCGATAAGTGGAGAAAAGAGATCATTGAACGAAAGAAGTCTTTAAAAGAGAAGCTAGAAGTTGAAGAAACATCAGTCGAAGAAACAAAAGAAAAAGAAGAAGGTGAGAAGTAATGGCTAGAATGGGTGGAAAGAGGCATTTAAAGGCTTTAGCAGCGCCTAGGTTTTGGCCTATACTGAGAAAGGAGTACAAATGGGCTGTCAAGCCATCGCCGGGGCCTCATCCAATAGACTTCTCCCTACCATTACTGATAATTGTTAGAGATATATTCAAATACGCTAAGACGGCGCGTGAGGCACGAAAGCTAATCGCTGAGGGACATTTCAAGGTTGACGGTAAGGTCAGGAAGAACTATAAGTTCCCTGTTGGGATCATGGATGTTATTGAGATCGTTGATACTCAGGAATACTACAGAGTGATTCCTGTCCCTGTAAAAGTTCTAGGCCTACATAAAATAGAGAAGGATGAAGCAACATTCAAACTATGCAGAATCGAGAACAAGACAACGGTGAAAGGCGGACATATTCAGCTGAACCTACATGATGGAAGAAATGTATTGGTAAGAGTAAGTGATCCAACCAATCCTGTTGAGGATGTATACTCAACTCTGGGTACAATAAAGCTAGGTATACCGAAACAGGAAATCATGGGGTATATTCCTCTGGAAGAAGGTGTTATCGCTATAATTAGCGGTGGTAGAAACGTTGGAAGAGTTGGCAGAATATTGGAGATCAGAAAAGGTGTGAGAAGACATAGAAGCATTGTGACGCTTGAAGACAAACATGGTAACAGGTTCCAGACAAGTCTATCCTATATATTTCCGATCGGGAAAGAGGAACCATTAATAAGTCTTCCTGAAGGTGTATGGTAATGGCGATCACCGACTATGTGCCAAACATAGATGAAATACTGGAGAAATGGAATAGCAACCCCATGCTGAAGCCAAGGATAGCAAAGGTTACAGTCAACATATCTGTGGGAGCAGCTACTGAGAGACTTGGTAAGGCAATGAAGGTACTGGAGGAGATCACTGGGCAAAAACCCGTTCCCCGCAGAGCAAGAAGAACGATCAAGGATTTCGGTATACGTAAAGGTGAGAACATAGCCGCCAAGGTCACTCTCCGCGGTGAGAAAGCTGTAGAATTCCTTAGAAAGGCATTTGAAGCAATAGGTTATAAGATCAAGGCTTCAAGCTTCGACGATTATGGTAACGTCAGCTTTGGCATAGCGGAACATATCACTATTCCCGGTGTCAAATATGATCCTGAGATAGGAGTATTTGGAATGGATGTTGCTATAACTCTCGAGAGACCAGGCTACAGAGTTCTCAGGAGGAAAAGATGTAGGAAAAAACACATTCCTAGAAGACATCGTGTATCTCGTGAAGAGGCAATGCTTTATCTTAATAAGGAGTTTGGTGTTGAAATAATTTAAGCCTGATAGGTGGTTAGGATGGGCAAGTACAGAGCGCCGAAAATCCATAAGTATGGGAAGGGATCGAGAAAGTGCCAGAGATGTGGTACTCGAGACGCTGTAATACAGGCTTACGGACTCTATCTATGCAGACAGTGTTTCCGCGAAATAGCTCCGGCTCTAGGATTCAAGAAGTATAGCTAAAAGGGTGGGTAAAATGGTTATGCTGGATACATTGGCAAATGCTTTAGCCGCGATACAGAATGCTGAGATGAGAGCTAAGTCAGAAGTATTGATCTGGCCGGCATCTAAGCTAATAATTAATGTATTGAAAGTTATGCAGAGAGGAGGCTATATCGGTGAGTTCGAATACATCGATGACGGACGTTGGGGTAAAATAAAAGTTCAGTTACTGGGAAGAATCAACAAAGTAGGTGTGATCAAACCGCGTTTTCCCGTGAAGTATAAGGATCTCGAGAAAATGCCTCATTGGCTAAGAGAGTACCTGCCAGCATATAATATAGGATTATTAATACTATCAACACCTTACGGCGTAATGTCCCATAAGGAGGCTATTGAGAAGAAAACAGGCGGAGTATTGCTCGCATTCGTCTACTGAGGAGGTGCCGTGTAATGGTGAAAGAAGTACATGTAATTGAAGAAGTTGAAATCCCTGAGAATGTAAACGTTACTGTAGACGGCTTAAAGGTTATCGTGGAAGGACCAAAAGGGAGACTTGAGAGAGACTTCTCGCATGCCAGGGGCGTAAAAATATCCAAGACTGATAATAAAATAGTCGTTGAAACATTCTTCGCTAATAGGAAGAAAAAAGCCCTTGTCGGAACGATCGCTTCACACATAGAGAACATGATAAGAGGAGTTACTAAAGGCTATAGGTATAAGTTAAAGATTATCTATTCGCACTTCCCGATAACTGTTGAGGTTGATAATGCCAACAGAATTGTTAGGATAAAGAACTTCTTGGGAGAAAGATCAGATCGTATAGCGCGAATTATAGGTGATGATGTCAAAGTTACCGTTAAAGGAGAAGACGTGATCGTTGAGGGTATAGATATTGAGCACGTTGGACAGACGGCTGCAAATATAGAGCTTGCCACCAAGGTTAAAGGCAAGGATAGGCGTGTTTTCGCTGATGGAATATACATCTATGATTGGGGTGATGAAGAATGACGAGAGAAAAAGACATAGAGAGATTACTAGAGATTAGAAAGAAGCTTAAATCAAAGAAGCCAGACTTCTATAGGCATCTATGGTGGAAGAAACCGAAGTTTAGCAACGAGCCAAAATGGCGTAAGCCTAAGGGAACCGATAACAAGATGAGATTAAAGAAGAAAGGGTATCCGCCGCTCGTTGAGGTAGGATATAGATCTCCCAGGCTGGTGAGAGGACTTCATCCTTCTGGACGAATACCGGTGGTTGTACATAATGTCAAGGAGCTCGAAAGCCTTGATCCCGACAAGTACATAATATACATAGGCAGGACTGTAGGTCTCCGGAAAAAGATAGAGATAATGAAGTATGCAGTCAATAAGGGATTTAAAGTCGCTAATCCCATACCCCTAACGACTAGTAGTTTGGAGGTTGAGGAGCAGTGACTGATTTAAGCCTGCAGAAAAGACTAGCGGCAGAAGTATTAGGTGTGGGAGAGTCGAGGATATGGATTGATCCAAACTATATTGACGAGGTTGCCGACGTTATTACGAGGCAAGAGATCAAGAAGCTGATCAAGGATCGTGTCATCCAGGTAAGACCTGTACATAAGAACAGTAGGGGTAGATGGAGAAAAAGGCATCAACAGAGAAAGAAGGGGAGAAGAAGAGGATATGGTAAAAGAAAGGGTGTAAAGACTGCTAGGCTGGATAAGAAGGAAGTATGGATGCATAAGATCAGAAAGATCAGAAGGTATCTGAGATATTTAAGAGATCATGGCGTAATCGATCGTAAAACCTATCGTAGACTGTACATGTTGGCGAAAGGTGGTACATTCCACAGTCTTGCATCACTTAAACACTATATGAAAGAGAAAGGAATCCTTAAGGAGGTAAGGTGAGTAGAACATGGCTAGAGGCCCACGATACAAGGTGCCTAGGAGGAGGAGAAGAGAGGGTAAAACAAACTATTACAAGCGATATAAAATGATACTTTCAGGGCATCCACGCTTCGTAGTGAGAAAAACGCTCAAGCATATAATAGTTCAAGTAATGATTGCGAGGCCAGAGGGAGACGTAACCATCGCCGCAGCCCATTCGCGCGAACTAGCCAAGAAATATGGCTGGCTCGGAGGATTGGGCAATACGCCTGCAGCTTATTTAACAGGAATGCTTGCGGCTCTAAGAGCCTTAAAAGCGGGAATAAAGTATGCGGTTCCAGACATAGGATTACACGCCCCGACGAGAGGGGCTAAAGTATTCGCTGCCATTAAGGCAGCAAATGATGTGGGGTTAGAGGTACCTATGGGAGACGGCGTTGCACCTTCAGAGGAACGCATACGCGGGGAGCACATAGCCTCCTGGGCCAAGAAGCTCCAGGAGGCAGATCCTGAGGCTTATAACAGGCTGTTCTCGCAGTACATAGCTAGGGGGTTTGACCCCTCCCAGCTCCCCGCGCATTTCGAGGAGATTAAGGCAAAGATTCTTAACGAATACGGTATAGGCTCAGGAGGTGCCTGAAATGCTTAGAAGCGCAGTAGATAGAGAGGCTCTCGAGTCCTGGGTACCGAGAACGAGAGTAGGAAAGATGGTGGTCGAGGGTAAGATCACCAGTCTCAAGGATATATTCGACAATAACCTTCCATTGCTTGAGCCTGAAATAGTGGATTACCTCCTACCAGATCTAAAATATGAGAGAATCGATGTGGGCATTGTCCAGAAGGTAACCGATGCTGGTAGGGTAAGCAGGTTCAGGGTAGTAGTTGTGATCGGTAATGGTGATGGCTTCGTAGGTGTTGGGGCAGGTAAGGCTAGGCAGTACCTTGTGGCTCTGAGGAAAGCTCTCAGAAACGCGAAGCTCAATATAACACCTGTTAGGAGAGGATGTGGTAGCTGGGAGTGTCGTTGTGGCGAGCCACACAGCGTCCCCTTCATCGTGAAGGGTAAAAGTGGAAGTGTAGTTGTGACTTTAAAGCCAGCGCCTAAGGGTACCGGGCTAGTTGCTGGTGATGTAGCTAAGGCTGTGTTAAGAATGGCTGGAATAAAGGATGTATGGACAGAGACCCTGGGAGAAACAAGAACGACACTTAACTTCGCAAAAGCCGTAGTTGAAGCACTCCGCAACACCTACAAATTCGTAACACCGGTTGATTGGTTGAAGGCTTGATGAAGGTGTATGGAAATGGTGAAGCTCTACGCGATCATAAGGATCAAGGGCAGGATTGATGTTCCTCCTGACGTAAAGTATACGCTGAAACTACTTCGTTTACACAAGAAGTTCCACATGGTTATATATCCGGCTGACCAGCCAGGATTGGAGGGTATGTTACAGAAAGTCAAGGACTGGGTTACATGGGGAGAGATAAACTACGACACACTTGTAGAGCTTCTTAGAAAACGTGGACGTACAATAGGTAACAAGCCATTAACTGATGAGTATGTTGAAACAAGGTTCAAGAACCTAGGGATATATGGTGGTATCCCAGGCCTTGCTAAGGCATTACTTGATGGAAAAGTTAAGCTGCACAAACTAGATGGTATAAAACCAGTGTTTAGACTGCATCCGCCGAGAGGAGGTTTTAAGAAGAGCACTAAGCGTCCATACAATGATGGCGGCGAGCTAGGGTACCGTGGCGAAGCAATTAATGATCTCATAAAGAGAATGCTCTAAGAGGTGATTATGAGTGGTTGTAAGAAAGCGGAAAAAGAGCCGCAAACTCCGTGGTAGAACACGTACAATGGGATGGGGCCGTATAGGACAGCACAGGAAGAGCGGCTCGAGAGGAGGATTCGGAGCAGTTGGCATGCATAAGCACAAGTGGATGTGGGTACTAAAATATGCTAGGAACTGGTATGGTAAACACGGATTTACAAGGCCGCCAGAACTTGTGCCCGAAGTAGTAGCGATCAATGTAGGAGAACTCGATGAACTAGCAAAGTATCTCTTATCAAAGAATCTTGCCTATAGGGAAGACAATAAAATCGTAATAGATGTTGCCAGTATGGGATACAATAAAGTTCTCGGTTCAGGTAAGGTAACTTTACCGCTGAAAGTGATAACAAGATCCATTACCGATAAAGCCAAGAAGAAGATAGAAGAAGCAGGCGGCGAAGTAGTTGTCATCACGGAACAATAATTTTGTTTTATCAATAACGTTATCTTTTCAATATATTTAGGAACGTATATATCCCAGCTACAATGTATTTTTAAGGTTTAGAAATGATAATGGGCGTCATTTAGAGATACGAGTGTGGTTTCGATGGGCGTATTAGACGCGCTTGCAAAAATGGCGTACTATATACCCACCGTTGAGAAGCCCAAAGCCAAGCCAGGCCTATACGAAAGACTATTGTGGACCGCAATAGCCCTTGTGGTCTACGTTATAATGGCAAATACACCACTATATGGTATTCAGATAACGGGCGCTTCTAATGTCCAACAATTACTCCTCGTATCAATAATATTTGCTTCACGAAGAGGTACGTTAATGGAACTAGGTATAGGTCCTATAGTAACCGCTGGTCTGATCATGCAGATCCTCGTCGGTGCAAAGCTCATCAACCTGGATATGTCCAACCCTGATGACAGGAGAAAGTTTACTGCGGCACAGAAATCATTCGCATTAATACTAGCAGCTTTCGAAGCAGCAATGTATGTTTCAGCCTGTAGGTACTGGGCGCTCTCAGGCCCCAACCCCATTGCCGACTGTAGCGCTACCGCTCTACAAAGAGTTATAGTTGGCCTGCAATTATTCTTTGCAACCTATATAGTCATATTGTTAGACGAGATGATACAAAAAGGATGGGGGCTTGGATCAGGAGTATCTCTATTCATCCTTGCAGGAGTCGCACAGTACGTGTTCTGGAACCTGCTAAGCCCAATAGTTGTTAGTGGACAAATAGTTGGCTTCATACCTTATGCAGTACAGGTTCTCATGTCGGGAGGAAGTATTAGTCAGATAATTGTTCGTCAGGGAGGAAGAGACCTCGTAGGACTTATAGTGACAGTATTCATCATACTGATCCTAGTGTATCTGCAGGGGATAAAGGTTGAGATACCTGTTACATCGCCGAGGCTACGCACGGTTAAATCAAAGGTTCCACTAAAATTCCTCTATGTAACTAACATACCCGTCCTCCTCGTAGGTATACTTTATTCGGACGTCCTAGTATTTGCCAGCCTATCAAGAATGTATCTCCAAGGAGTAGTTCCGTCGGGAATAGCGGACTTTCTAGCAAAATATGAAAACGGTAGGCTCGTCGGAGGACTTGCTTACTACTTGTCACCTCCTGGAAGCCTGTATGCTACACTGGCTGACCCGGTTAGAGCTCTTGTCTACACTGTTACCTTGATGGGCCTTGCAACACTCTTCGGCATAATGTGGGTAGAGATATCAGGGCTAAGCTCATCAGCACAAGCTGAGCAATTAATAAAGAGTGGTATGGAAATTCCAGGAATAAGGCGTAATCCGAAGATCTTAGAGAGAATACTGAGCCGCTACATATTCCCGCTAACCGTGCTGAGCAGCTTGATAGTGGCAGGCATAGCTGCACTAGGATCGCTTCTGGGAGCCTATGGTACTGGTACAGGCCTGCTTCTAGCAGTAGGTATAGTTCAGCAGTACTACACGATGATAGCGTATGAGAGAACATTAGAGGCGTACCCGCTGCTCAAGAGGCTCATAGGTGAGTAACGACAATTGCTGATAACCATAGCTCTATTAACAGGTGCCGGTTTTTCTCTTCTAGCAGCACTAGTGATGAAGCTGATTAGCAGAACAGCATATTTTTCCTGGGCTGTAAATATATTGTCCGAAGTAAAACTTCCTGAGAAGCCCAAGACGAAATCCGATTATCGTAAAATAAGAAAATATAAGTCGTTAATAGACAGAGCTAAGAAGAGAATATTTCTAATGTTTATGCTTCACATACTTGTATTCATGTTTACCTATACAGCCAGCATATACGTATTGAACGCACTAATACCTCCTCATGAACAGATTGTTGAAATACCAATATATCTTCCATTCCTATCAGTATTATCCGGCGATTATTTTGCTACAAACGTATTATTCCTAACACTCATAGGTTATCTCGCGCCCAGCTATTTAATAATGAGAGCAGTTTATCCTATGACGCGTTAAGTTTAAGAGTTACCAATGCTTGGATATAGTCACTCTGATAGATAAGGAATAATGGGTGTAGCGGTAATGCCTAGGCCAGCACATAGAACCAGGAGTCGTAGGAAAGTAATAGTGAGAACCCCGGGTGGGAGAACAGTAATTCATTATGAGCCTAGAAAACCCGGGCCTGCGAGATGCGCTATATGTGGAAAACCACTAAACGGCGTGCCTAGGGATATCCCGAGCAAAATAAAGAAACTCGCCAAGACCGAGAAGAGACCGGAAAGACCCTACGGCGGATACATATGTCCTAAATGCCTATCTAGACTTCTACGCGAATCCATAAGAGCGGCGCTTCAATAACTCAATAACATAAAATAATTATAGATCCTATATTCTATCCCATATGCGGAATCAGCCTGATCAATACCAATCTTATTAATAGCCTAATTTTCCTAAACTAGTTGTTGATATTACCGGGTGCATTATTATTGGTAGTAATTGTTGTTAGTGGACCACCTGGTAGCGGAAAAACGACACAAGCTAAAAGAATCGCTGAGTACTTCGGCTTACGGTATCATTCGGCTGGAATGATCTTTAGAAGGATGGCGGAGGAACGAGGAGTAACCATAGAAGAGCTTAGTAGGATAGCTGTACTAGATCCCTCTATTGATATAGAGATCGATAGGAGAACGTACCAGGAAGCCCTAAAAGGAGATGTGGTTATTGATGGTCATCTTACTGCTTGGATAATAGCCGATATAGCTGATGTAAGAATCCTTGTGACAGCACCGCTAATGGTTAGGATTAAACGCATTGCTTCAAGAGACAATAAATCTTTCATGAAAGCATACTATGAAACAGTTGTTCGTGAATATCTGCAGAAAATACGGTTTAGAAAATATTACGGAATAGACATTGATGATCTAGGTATTTTCGACATAATCGTTAACACTGAGAAGCTCGGGATCGATGATACATTCGAAATAATAAAGACGGCTATAGAGAAAATTTTAAAGAGGAATCGAAAAGATTAGGGAATGCTAGTTAGGATTAAGTGGTGAGATGGATGCCTGCAATAGAGATCGGGCG
>JAADCY010000017.1 GCA_013154205.1 Thermoproteota archaeon
ACCAGGTATTAAGCATAATGGAGTAGGGCGATAAAATTATAATAAGTATTCCTTGTATCCCGAATATGTAGAAATACATTGTTATGGTGAATACGTATGGCCGAGAAACTAGTTCCACCGGAACCGATAGTGAAGAGACCTATACTGAGAAAGCACGGCGGCCTAGACCAGGGTACAAGGATTGGGAGAGGCTTCAGTAAAGGAGAACTAGAAGCTGTTGGTCTCGACTTCAAGACTGCGATGAAGCTCGGACTAAGAATTGATAAGAGACGGAGAAGCGTTCATGAATGGAACATACAGGCTCTGAAAGAGTATTTGAAGAAAATAGGATATCTGAAAGAGTAAAATATTCTTTTAAGACTAGTCTATATGTTCATTATTTAATTCATTATTTTGTAGACGCGTACATCAATTATTTCGGTGTACAATCTATTTGAACACAGTATATTCTACAACGATCATTATCAAGAGATATTGTAATATTCATTCAAAACAATGAGATTGCACCGTATAATTAATAATAATTCTGAAGAATCGTGACCGTTACAATATTAGTGGATGGGTCCTAGGGGGAGTCACCCCTGTTCATCCCATCCCCGTAACGGGGGTGTTACAGGGGTCGGTCATGAATGTCTTTTGACCGAAGGTATTTAATATTTTATTCAACAATAAAATATTGACACTAAGAGTGGGAAAGCAATCCCACAGGATTGGATTTTTCAGTAGAAAATGTTTCAAGATAACTATTGGGTATTCCGAAAACTTTTCTCCGTCCCACATAAATATATCATGGGCCTAACTGATGAGGCTTCAAGAAGCAAACATAATATCGATGAGAGCCCCTAACTAGAAACTCGGCAAGAGCGGAGGATAGAGAAATGACTCTACCATTATACAATGATGTAGCTGGGGGTGTCAATAGGATCTCCGACAACATCATGGAGATCTCGATCAGATCACGCAGTAGAGTTGTAAGTGTAAAACTTGATGAAGCCACAGTACACATACTTGACAAACAAGTACGAAGGATAAATGCCCGTAGTAGGAGCGAAGTGATAAAAGCATTAATAAAAGCATTTGTCTATGCCATGTCAGAGCTAGAATCCCGCACTAATAGCGAGCCATACAGGTTAAAAATAGTTGTTAGTGTAGAAGACGAGTTTACGGGCAAGACAGGTAAAGTGATAGTGAAGTTGCCTGATACAGGAATTGTTGAGTACTAGTATAATAGCATGTATTATTCCTTATGCATAAGATATAATGGAGTATTAGCTAGGATTCCGAATCGATAATATCTCATTACTCCTTAGGCTTCTCTTCTGGCTCAGCCTTCTTAAGCTTCTCCACAATAAGCCTCACTATGTCGGCTGGTAGGCTAATCTGATGTGCCAGCTGCTCTATGGGGACACCACCGTATTCTTCTAGAGCTTCTTTGACCGCAGTGATAGCTTCGATATAATAGACTTTTCTGCTTATCCTTCTCCTTGCTATTAATCCTAGTCTGTTGAGCTCGGCCAGATATCTTGACTCTATAGTCCTCGGCCTACCGGTAACCTTGGCTAGATCTTCGGCTGTTGCTTTCTTGAGGTCTATAACTGCTTTTAGAGTTCGCCACAGTGGCGGTGAGAGGATAATTCCTCTTTTCATAAGAAACCTTATATCGTATATACTACAGAATTCCTCATTCGACATAGTTATATCCCCTTCGTTATCCTCTTCAACAACCTTTATTTTGTTTTATTGCTTAAATAATTTTCTCCTTTTCCATTAAGATGTTGTATTGTATTATTAAGTTATACAGTTTCTGTATGAATTTATTGATCTATATTCTAATTCTTGTTCTCTATAAATCATTAATAATTATATGGTACTGTTATGTAGTAATATAACATATAATGAATACAGAATACTATATAGTTTGTCTAGCCCTAGGCAAAAGATAAAACATATACTATAATACTTGGAAAAATAATACCTAAAGATATTGAGGCGAGATGAATATGAGCTCCTGGTCTTGGCTTGCAGGCAGAAGATTAAAGGAGATCGTTAACAAGAGTTTCAAGCACCTAGAACTAGTTAACAATGTTGTTTCACTACTAGACGAGATAATAGATGATCTCATAAAGAACAATATCGAAGAAGGTTTACAGAAATTTGATGATTTGAACAAAATGGAGGAAAAAGCCGACGTAGTAAAACGAGAAATATTCGTCGAGCTAAGAAGCGGCTACATACATCCCCTCGACCGTGAAGACCTATTAAGACTCATACTCACAGCAGACGATATAGCGGCATATGCGAAGGCTGCTGCTCGACGCATAGTCATAATACATAAGCTAGGCTACAAGATGCCCGAAGAACTACTCAAAATACTGAAGCAGATGACGGACAAGATAGTGGACGCGTCAAAACTAGTTATTGAAGCAGTCAATATGATAGGCCAGGACCCCTCTAAGGCATTATCGATAACGCATGAGATAGAGGATATAGAGGAGAGCGTCGATGATCTGAGGATGGAGGCCTACAAGTTCCTATACAAGATGTGTAAGGACAGAATGGGTATAGAATGCATACTCTACAAAGAAGTCATAGATGATATCGAGAACACCAGTGATCGCTGTGAAGATACCGCTGACGTCATAAGAATGATCGCAGTATCCATATAGCTCTAGGAAATGGGGAAGCTGTAAAAAGATTTCATTTAACACCTTCGTATTTTATATGTTCGGCTAATCATGTCTCCCTACTTATTGTTTCTTACCAAGGAATTTCTCAATAATATAATGTATTAGTAGTCTGACACCATAACCTGTAGCGCTGTCGCGGTAGTAGGGCTTCTTCGGCATACCGTTCTCGATATAGGCTACGCCAGCTATGTCTATGTGGGCCCATCTGCTCTGGTCTTCGAGGAACTTGCTTAGAAACGCAGCAGCAGTTATAGCACCGGCTGGCCTGCCGCCTATATTATTAGTGTCCGCAATACTACTTTTCAGCTGATCATAATATTCTTTCCACAACGGCATTCTCCACAGCTTCTCACCTGTCTTCAACCCTATTTCATAGAGATCCTTGGCCAGCTCGTCGTCCTTAGTGAAGAGCCCTGCAGCATATTTTCCTAACGCTATGACTATCGCTCCGGTCAAGGTGGCGAAATCGAAGATCTTTGCTGGCCTATAGGTCTTCTCTAGATAGGATAGCGCGTCTGCCATGATTATTCTTCCCTCAGCATCGGTATTGCCGACCTCAACGGTTAAGCCATTATACATCTTGATGATATCGCGCGGCTTGTAAGCCTTGGGTCCTGGCAGATTCTCCACGGCAGGTAAAGCTACTACTATGTTAACGGGTAGCCTAAGTGATGCAGCCGCCTTGATTATCCCTAGAGCAGCTGCTCCTCCGCACTTATCATACTTCATCCTCTCCATTGACTGTGGCGGCTTAAGATCGAGGCCTCCTGCATCAAAAGTAACGGTTTTGCCGACGATACCAATATCCCATTCATCGGCTTCTCTGCCCTTGTACTCGAGTATTATCAGTCTTGGAGGTACTCCGCCGCCGCTACCCACTGCTAGGATCCCGTTCATCCCCATGCGCTTAAGATCCTCTACGTGGAATACTTTTATTCCTAGACCATAGGCTTCGGCGAGCTTTCTAGCCTCCTTCTCTATTCCCTCAGGGCTCATCTGAGTGCTCGGCGTATCCGCTACTAGTCTAGCATAGTTTACCGCATCAGCAATTAGTGTAGACTTCTTAATGATCTCGTCTGCACCGCTTATCTCGTCAGGGAAAACTATGGTTATGGATTTGAGGGTCTTCTCCTTACGCTCCCGTGCCTTGAACACCTCACCGGGATCATATAGTGCCATCTCAGCCGCTTCAATACACTGGCCTAGAACCTCACCTGGATCAAGGTCTAAGGACTTATCATAGTACAGTACTATGTCTCTCGCCTTCAAATTCTCTAACTCTCTCACGATCTTACCGCACGCTATTCTGATAGATTCAAGGCTCGGCTTCTCTCCGAGACCAGCGAGTACGAGCCGTGCGTAATCTTTTGGTAAATAAGTGATCCTAATCTCTCCTTCATCAGCCTTGAAATCTCCCTGGCTAATTATCTTGTCGATAATGTCTCGATAGCTCTCCATGACAATATCCGGTACGACAGGCTTACCATCGCTCTGCGGGACTAGAACAGCGAGAGTATCTGCCTCCAGCCCTAATGGTGTACCCTGCCTAAACATGTAGCTAAGCCTAGCCATGACTAGGTCACCAATCATATATCATATGGTTTACAAGGTAATAAAGACGGGCCGGATTATTGTTGAAGCCTAGAAAAGACTTGATCTCGGCGGACAATGATCGATGACCAAGTGCTCCTCGACAGTAGTATTTAGTCCCAAAAGATTCATAGAAGTAACAATTATATCATACCTACCATCAGGCAATCCATATTCAAGATCGATATTCGCCACATGTTTATCTGGTAAATAATATGTGAATGACTTATCAATAGCTGCTCCCCTAATCCTGACGACAACTAGTATAATGCCCGATTCATTATCACTGGTCTTGATCCTTAGGGCGAGTGCTCTACTAACACCATTGTTGCTCTGTAGATAAATGTTGAGAACAGGGGGTGTATTATCACGGGGGCCATAATAGGATATATTGTACATGTATAGAATCCCTCTACTTATTCCAATGATAAAACATTGATTACTACTATGGATAACGCCTAATACATACAGTCCTTCTAGACCAGTATTTATCCTCCATTTGAAAAGAGATGCAAGACTCACTAGAACACCAGTACCGTTATCCATGAACAGTACCTCTTGGCCTCCATCACCATTAATATCCGGGAGGACGATGGGGATTCCCTGGAATGGTAGGCTGATGATTCTCCAGCGCTCCCCCGTTAACACATCATATATGCCTAGCTCCCCAGCGTTGTCAGCGACGAGCAGTTTGTTGAGGGAAACCGCTAAGCCCGATAACGCGTTGAGTTTTTTCACGTAGAGTTCCCGGTAAACACCCATCAAGTAAGCATATAGTATACTCCCCGTGTGTCCTAAGAAAGAATATGTCTGACCCAAAACTAGTCCTAGAACACGATTGCCGTGATCTACCAGTATGGCTTTAACGGGTATGATGTTTGTTAGGGTTACGCTGAGTACGTATTTATCATAGGAGAGGTTTATTCTGGCTGTAAATCTTGATCTGATCTCATCCTTGTGTAAGGCGATCGTTAACGATGTACCCGGCATCACCGCGCCAGATCTTTCTAGTCGAGAAACTACTGTTACAGGTGCATCAACAGCGGTATAAGCCATTTCATCATTATTGATTATCTGGAAATTATTGTTCTTAATGTTCCATTCTATAATGATGGATGAGAAGTTCTCGCTGGAGAGACTGATCCTGTACAGGTAAAACACTACTGTCTGATTAACTATTCGGAATCCCTTCGATAATCGATAGCCTAAGGGTATGCGTAGTTCTGGGCCCTTATACAAGGTTTTGTTTATCCAGTAATATGGAGTGATAATATAGCTGTCATTCACAAGTCTATACTCAACAACTAATAGTGCCAATACTGTTTGATTAAATCCCAATGTATAGTTCAGCATATAATTAGATCTCATACGGAATACTGTCACGTTATATAGTGGAACCAATATCAGTATTTGGCTTCGAGAACCTATAATGATATAATATGTATTATTGCACCAGACGATCTTATCCGTCACGTTCTCCATATCTATCTTAACAGTGAGCGTCTTATTCAAAACATAATGGCCCGGGGGAATCTCTACTTTGTTTTCAGCAAATACAACAATATGGGGAAAACATTGTGGTAAAACCATGAAAAGGATCATAAGGACGAATACGATCCTTTTCCCCAATATGTACACCGGGATAAAAAATCATGTAGACAGAGGATTAAAACAGGTTCTGCTACCTCGTCAATAAGTGGAAGCCCCTTGTTCTTCTCTTAGCTCTTTTCTTGAATAGTTTCATCGTGAAGATCTTCTCTGTCCCTATAATCCTTGAAGCAATATAGAGCACTATGCCTGCATAAATCCATGATGATACAGCCGCGACCAGTTCTGCGAAGACATTCCCTGCTAATCCAAGATTCATTATAAACACTATATTGATGAACGGTATAGCTGCTAGTATGGTCTGCTGGGCTGGCGGCATACTCGAGATATTGATGAACATCCCTATGAATATGGATATCATTAGTGGCGCGATAATATAGCCGCTGATAATCTGTGCACTCCTAACATCATCGACGAACATTGCGAGCACTAATGCCATGCCGAGTGCTAAGAATAATGTGCCGAAACCAGCCACTACCAGGGCTACCGGGGTCTGCATACCCACGGCTTTCATCAGTGCTGATAATACAGCTGATGATGCAGCTCCACCGGAGGTTGTTTCTCCCATGCTCGTTACTTGTGAGAAATACCATCCGAGAACAACAAAGTATGCTCCACCACCGATCAAGCTAACAATGAATGCGGCGGTAACCTTCGCAGCTATAAGGCTGAACCTGCTCAGCGGAAGAGTCAGGAGTGTCTCCAGCATCTTCTGTTCTTTCTCAACAGCTATGCTTGTAGCTGATAACTGGGCGACGAAGCCCGCCAGAAGCCCTATGATCATTGGGACGAAGACCCCCATCATTAGCAGGGGGCCAGTAACCTGTGAGGGATCAACATTCTTTATAATTGTGTTACCGATAACTACATTGCTCGTACCATTAACAGGTGACGATACGAACTCCGGTGATAATCCTGCTTTCTCGATTATTTCTTTTGATATTGTATCGGCATACTTGTTTATAGCGCCATAGATCTTAAAACCTGTCATCATGCTGGTGAAGCTTACTCCTCTTATCTTATAGTATATCTGCACGTAAGCCCTGACGCCGCGTGTAAGGTTCTCGGAGAACCCCTTTGGGATCACAAGTACGCATAGAGCATCGTCATAGTTCTTAAGCGCTTCATCGACACTGTTGTACTTGATCAGAGTATATTTCTCGCTGATCAAGTACTTGGTGAGGTTCTGGGCCCAACTACCATGGTCGAGGTCGACAAGCAAGACTTTTCCACCGGGCTTCATCGCTTGCTGTACAGCCTGCGTGGTCATTGTACCCATTATCCCGTACATTAGGCTAGTCATTACGACGGGTACTATGATCATTGTTATCAGTATCTTGGGGTCACGGATAATGCTCTTCATCTCCTTCATGAATATGATCACGAAATCACTTCCCACATCTCCTCGCCTCCAACGATCTTCGTGAATACTTCCTCGAGGTTTTCGGCTTCATACTTTTTCTTCAGCTCCCCAGGCGTTCCTTCAGCGATGAGTCTGCCCTCGTGAATGATGCCTACTCGGTCACAGAGATAATCGACCTCCAGCATATTGTGGCTACTGAGGAGAACTGTTATACCGTATTCCCTGGTGTATTTCTTGATGATCTTTCTGACCCGGGTAGAGTTTATCACGTCGAGCCCGCTTGTAGGCTCGTCTAGGATCGCTAGTTTGGGATGAACCATTAATGTCTTAGCTATCAATAGTCTTCGTAGCATACCTTTGCTGTATGTCTTGATCTTATCCTTTATCCTCATACCAAGCCCGCTTATCTTCCATGCCTCCTGTATCATTCTCCTCTTTTCTTCCTCGTTCTTGGCGTAGAAAGAGGCTATGAATTCTAGGAACTCGATCCCGGTCAAGTACTTGTAGGCTCCAGCTTCTTCTGGCAGGTATGAGAGGTGTTTCCGTACTTGTTCTGGCTGTGTCTTGACGTCGTAGCCGTATATTCTTGCTTCACCGCTTGTTGGCTCCAGAATCGTTGCTAGTATTCTAAGGGTTGTTGTTTTGCCCGCGCCGTTCGGCCCTATTAATCCGTAGATTTCTCCTTCTTTGACGTTGAAGGAAAGTCCTTTGAGGGCTTCTTTTCCGTCTGGGTATACCTTATGTAGGTCGTTGACTTCTACTACATAGTTGGGCAAGCCTTATTACACCTTGATACCAGATAGATACCTCGGAGTCAGAGGTATTATTTCAAAAACCAGATATATAAACTCTGCCCCAACAGTGGTGTAGTAATGGACGAGGAGAAAATAAAACAGAGGATATTGAGAGAACTAAGGCTAGGATTATACAAGGTAATAGTGCTGAGCATCATAAATAAATACGGGCCAATACACGGCTATAACTTGAGGAAAAAGATCGAAGAACTATCCAACGGATTACTAACGCCTAGCGAAAGCACAATATACGATACGCTCAAGAAACTTGAAAAACTAGGCTTAATCGAAAGCTATTGGGCAGCGACATCAGGTTATCCGATGAAGAAATACTATAGAATAAAGGAGGAATCAAGAAGTCTGGTTGAAGAAATAATAAGAGAAGCCCTCAGGGAGGGAGAAGTTATAAGCAGGATATTAAGGGAGTCAAGATGACCGGGCAAATAGATTCAATCCTATACATATATGTTGCCCTGTTCATAATAGCGGGAATAATAACCATAATCATCGGGGCAAAAGGCAAGATAATACCCTTCATGGGCTTAAGGATAGGCTATGCCTATGTCTCGAAGAGATTGTGGCGGAAATACAATGTATTGACTGGGATACTATCCATAATATACGCGTTAATACTCCTAGTGATCGGGCATTGGGTTAATAACATACTCCTAATACTAGCATCCCCACTACCATACCTCGCCGTACTCATAGCAATAATATTCATGGCCGAACGAGAAGCAGAGAAAGAAAGCATGAAGACACCATCAAGAGGAGAAGAAATAGAGTTCAGGAAAGGATTCAGAACAGCAATACCATGCCTGATAGTCAGCATCATATCATATATATCCGCGATCAGCTACGCGGTAATGATGTATCCAGAACTACCGGCAAGAGTCGCATCACATTTCGGGCCAGGAGGACAGCCTAATGGCTACATGACAAAAGAATCACTCATAACAGTAACAATTATAGCAATCCTACTAATTGCTGGAGTAACATTCTTCCTAGTATACCTAGGCCTAAAGAAACCCGAGGCTTTCTACAAGCCATACATGAAGTGGGACGCCATAGTGAAGAGCGTCGACATCATGTATGTGCTTCTCGCATACGTAAACATCATAGTATCACTATCCCTCGTAGACACCGTATACTATAATCTCGAAGGAACACATATCCTGCCAGCCGGAGCATACCTCTACGTCTTCCTCATACCAATGATAATATTCCTAGCCGCAATCACCTATTATGTTGTCAAGGGATACCAGAAGCCAAGAATATACTAGGAAGCCACATTGAGCACATATTTCCTACTATACCTCAGCACCCAGCGAGTCCCATACCCCATCTTAAGCCCCCTAACAACCATTCCGGGATCAAGAACATAGCAGCCCGCAACCTTGGATATACCAGTACCACGTAGGAAACTAGGATAGATCTGAGCAGTAGGCCCGACAAGCACCTTCTCACGAGCACCTCTAGTGAATAATAGGATCTGATCGAGAGAACCATTAACCAAGGCCGAACCACTAATGAACACCACGTCAAAATCGCCGAGCAACGATAAATAAGTCCCCGGCAACGCGTCAGGCCTCCTACAAACATCATTCTCCAACACGACAACCTCTCCGGCACGCTCACGAACACGCTCGACCAAAGGCCTAATATCACCGATGAATAATACTCTGTCATCTCGTCCTATCTCCACTGCATCAACAGCGTCAACGTCTTCCCCGAGATCAACAAGGCCGTCCCTACTGATCAAGTACTGCGAATAAGCATTCAATAATGCGAGACCAAGCTGCCTAGCATACGGATCACGAGATAGAAGAGTATCGGGAAGTCTTAACTCTTCAATACTACATATCCCTGGTTTTCTCCTAGATAAATGGTTTATGAAAGTATGTGATAAGCCCAAGTACTT
>JAADCY010000179.1 GCA_013154205.1 Thermoproteota archaeon
CCCCTAGAGCCCTTGATCGTTACTGGTGCGAACAGGCTTGCCACGTAGGCAAGTAGGCTGGCGGATATGCTGACGTAGAACTTGCCGTAGATACTGTCCGTGTCTAATGGTTTGTCGCTGTGCCCTATGTATGCGCAGGCGACTTTGCCGCGGCACACGTTCAGGGTCTGCCATGCAGTGTAGGCTTTCCTATCAGCCGTTATTAACAGTATTCTGGGCTCGTTGAGATTCGGTGCTTCAACAGCTATGGCTGCTTCGCATGGCTGTGCTGTCGCAGCCAAGCATTTCGCGTCATAGTAGTACTTGGTCTCAAGCAGGCACCTGTTAGCGAGAAGGGCTAGTGTGTATGGGATCCTCTGCTGTATCCCGGCATCGGGATCGGTTTCAGCCACCTTACCGTTTATCTCTGCCTCGGCGCACCGCGGTATATAGATAGCTAAACCCCTTATAGGAGCCCATGGGTTGCCGGAGCGTATACTTGCTTTAAGCAACGCCATATTGAGGCCCTGGTAGAAGAGATTCGTATCCGGTATCAATGCTAGTCTGCCAGTCTTATCGTTAGCATATTGAAGGAGGACTCTATGGAGCTTCTCGCCGACATGGTCAAACCACCCGCTACTAGCTGATTCCTTAATGATTAGATCCGCCGCGCCAACATATCTCTGCAACTGCATAAGCATTCTATCAAGACTCTGCCTATCCTGGTAGATCGGCTCGAGAACATCGGCTATCTTCTTCCAAGCACTATAGATCATGCTCGCAGTATCCTCGTCCGGACCTCCAAGCTCGTCTATGCTGAAAAGTTTGACCCGCTTAGAACTACTCGTTAATGAGCCTATCCACGCATCTAGCCTACAGCCTTTTGAGACGTGTTTACGGACACCCATACTTATTGTTTCACGGCAGCCACAGCTTGTGAGGCTGTTGAATATCTTCGCCATACCGATATAGATTCCCCTGGTACCTCTCCACTCAATATTCCTGGGGTATTCCTCTACCAATGGCTTCTCGTAGCCACTAGTGTCTTCACCCATAACATAGACTCTGTGGAGCCAGCGGGGACTGCCGGGGTAAGCAGGTATGCCGTACATCGGTATAGTATTGACGACCGTGTAGAATGTTCTCCCGCGTAGTTCTTGGTACGAGACATATATTATCGAAGCTGCAGTACTGCCGCTAGCACCTGTTAAATCTATGATTATCTTTTTGTCCTCGAGAGAATCTATGAGCCGTTTAAACCTTATCGCGGTATCGAAAACATTATCGTCGATCACGTGGCCACCATAATGATAATCCACAATGATGTGCAAATCCATGCTTCTAACATGACTGATACCGTCGTCAATGTAGGGCCGGGCATGCATATCTGTTATTAAGACAAAATCTCTAATTCCAAGCTCCTCGCTTATCCTGCCGAGAATAGTTGGTGCGAGCCAAGGATGTTTGTCGAGAACAACTATTCCGACCCGATCTCCTTTTATCGATTCCCTTATTTTCTCGAGAAGCTCTTCGCTCACCAAAACAAAACACCAAAACAAATACTTCATCGCAGTTCTTTATTCGAGTCATTATAATTAGTATAGAACATTATAAAATGGATGTCGCTTAGAAGCTGTTTTCTCCCCTATAGTTTTTCTACATTACCTATAAAAATCATTAGACAAAACCTTGGATTTAAGGGTGCTTTAAATATTGGAAACCATAAACTCGAGCATAACTGGTAATGAGACCGAAACAAGACTAGTTGAACTATATCGTGTGATGAACTGCACTATATGGCTAATGGATTCCAGCAGTAGGATCTACGGTCGATTGTCCGATGATATCCCCCCACCGTACAATAGAACATTAAGAGTAGTCTCCGAGGAGACCAAGAATAGTGCTGAGCTCCTCAAGATACTACTTGACGACATTCTCCATATGCAATATGATGGCTCTTCATGCCGAGATATACTAGAGGATAAAGGCCTCGTCACAGCTACTCTAATCCTGCTAGACAGAATAATCGATCCTGAGAATATTAGTGATGAAGAAGCTCTATGGATGCTTCAACAAATGCTTGGCCTAGAGGGGAATATAGGTGTTGACAGATATGTTTCGGAGATAATTCCGAGCATTAAAGTATCTCTTAGACTACTTAATAGTAGCCGTACAGTCTACTGGGAAGCCGTACTAGACTATATTGGGGCGAAGCATGAAAACCATTTATCGATGCTTGCAGAGACCTACAGACTATACATGGATCACCTATTATCATCCAGACCGCATCCTAGCCTATAATGCTTATCTTGATCTCATCGCCTCCCCAGAGAAGCATGGGCTGCCCGGTCTCATGTATGATCTCGCCGCCAGGGCTCAGTACACGGATAACTGCTTTTAACGGCATTTCGTCGAAGCCTGTCTTAACACTGCATATTCCGTGTACGGAGACGCATCTCTTCCTTGGAAGCTCTGCGGGGAGTACTTCGACTATATACCCGTTGGGCACATCTGTGAATATTATGGTGTCTCCTATAGGGTAGTAGTATGCTTCCTTCGGGATAACGCCTGCCTGTCCCTTGGGCGGTATCCAGCCCAGTATTGCCTCTGCGAACTTATACCTGTTGTAGAAATAGTATTTCAGCCTATGATAACCCTCTTCAAGCATGACGGGCTCACTAATATATGTTGTCGGACTCTGATCCTTCCAGGCGTCGATGATTAGTCTCCCATCAATCCATACCCTACTACCATCATCTGTCGTTACATAGAATCTATAGAGCCCGGTATGAGGTATCTTTATGAAGCCCTTCCATGCGATCGCAAAGAACTCTGCCGGCACACCCTCTGCTGGTTTGTCCCACCAAGTATAGTTTATCCATGGAAGAATGTCTTCGCGTAAAGGCTTTAGCTTCTCAAGATCATCCGGAGGCATGTCGCCGCTCCACTTATAGTACAGCGTCCTAATCCCCGGCATAAGGCCTTCTTTAACCTTGATGATAACTGCTCTAGGCACGGACAAGGACCACAGACCTCCAAATACCCGTTACTAACCTAGATATTATAGGGCCCTAGGTTTTTAACAGGTAGGATAAATCGTGTCATGCACCATAATCATTATATCCCCGTATAACAACCATTACTCTTTAAAATAGTTTTTAATGAGGTGGAAAGGAAATGCCAACGGTATCGCCGAAACTCCTTGAGGAAATATTGAGCAATAACACATTCCTCAGAACAGCCTATAGAGTGCTCGTGAGAGACCCTGAAGTAAGGACGCTCTGGGAAATGAGTAACGTCATGGCTGTCAAGAGGCTGAAATACAATGACCATGGCCCCGTACACGCTATAATAGCGGCTGGAGCAGCCGTCTACCTATACAAATTGCTTAGAGAAGCCAGTGTTGAGTCAAGCCTAGTGAAAGACAGGGTCGTCAACGACCCGGAGCTGGCATGGATAGTGCCTCTCTACGGCGCCCTACTGCACGATATAGGGAACGCGATCCATAGAGACCTACATGAGAAACTCGGTAGCCTACTAGCTAAGCCGATTATAGACAGGGCGCTCTCCAAGATCATAACGGATTACGAGACAAGGATAAGGCTCAGACAAGAAATCATGCACAGCATCCACTGCACAGCCTATGATGCCGAGTGCCTGACTGTTGAAGCAGGATGTGTCGCGGTAGGCGATGGGCTAGACATGGCTGAAGGCAGAGCGAGAGTACCCTACAGGCTCGGCGGGTTATCAATACACCATATATCAGCCCTAAGTATACGGAAGGTTGAGATACAGAAAGGTGATGAAGCGCCGATAAAGATACTAGTACATATGACTGAGAGGGCAGGAATATTCCAGGTAGACGAAGTACTAATGCCGAAGCTAAAGACAACACCATTGAAAGACCTAGTAGAGATCTACGCGATTGTAGATGGAGAAACGCTCAAAACATATACACCCCGAACAAAACAGTTTTAGCTCCTCCTAAACAAATACCTTAACCCTTCACGTACAAAATCCCTCGTCCATCTAGACAACCACAGAAGAACAACCGTAAATACTCCCAGCCAGAGCACGCCATACCTGATCAAAACAAATGCTTCAGCCCAGAAATTCTTGATAATAATGCCAGTGCCTCCCAAGAAATAAACAGGTATTGATGCAACAACACCAGCAATGACAGTGGCCAGTACCTCACGCCAAGGAATAATGAATGCCAGTTTCTGTTTCGCACTTCTATAAGTGTAGAATAAGTAGGGGATTGCTGAAAGCATCCACATCAGCGGATACGGCAACGCGATCAAGACGGGGTTCTCGATTCCTGTGAGGATAATGGCATACGATGATAATGCCCCAATAAATAATGCTGCTGCACATCTGATTAAGTATGCAATGCTAAGCTTGAACAACGGTGTGGATTTTAGCTCGGCGCCAAAACTATAAAGATCCTTAGTCTCAGATGAAGAGGCTATGGTTCTAAAGACATTAGCATATGTTATAAGTATGGCTTCGATCGAGTAGAGAGCGAATAATAGATAGGCTGATGTGTACTCTACTCGGAACAGGCTAAGTATGCTGATCCCGAATACAAGCATTAGTATAGTCATTCCTATCGATATAATACTCGTTATCCTAAGGACATCCTCCGTATCCTTACGGGAAGGTGTACGCAGTAATTTCGCGCTCAATCCGACCGTTAGGCCCCCGCTCGCCTGCATTATAACGCTACGCGGGATATATGATACTCCGAAGTAAGCCGCGATAACAGTTGTCCGAGTTATAAGTGTGACCAGCGGTCTCTCGAAAACCATCATTATATTACTTATCATGTTCACGAGAGGTATGTAGCTATTAAAGAGTATTCGGCGGATATGCTCCCAGATCAGCCTTGGGCGGGGGATCTTGAACCTGTACTTCCTAATGTAATAGGCGCTCATGATCAAAGCTATGAAGACAGATGCGAGGACAGCTGATAACGCGCCTAGAACCCTATATGCGAGTATAACGACCAGTACATAGGCTGTAATGAATCTCGCGGTCTCCTGGAAAATCCTTATCTTCCCGTCGAGGAAAGGCTTGGTGGATACGAGTATTGATGCTATGGAAAGCCAGATGATACTTGCGGCAACGATTATTCCAGCCATTATGAAAAACGCTACGTTGGCGCCACTGATCCCTATGAAGAGGTATCCAGCGATCACTGAAAGCACGAAGCCCAGTGGCACATAGAGGAGTGAAAGGGCTAGCGCAGCTGCTACTATACTGTATCTTTTCCTAGCATAGAATCTACTTATCCACATATTCGTGAAAATAGTAGGTGTAGTGAATATGGAGGTAAGCGCCATTATCGTTGTGAAGAGACCATATTCTTGCACTGTGAGCTTACGGGTTATGAATAACGTGAATCCTATAGATATTACTAGTTTGTAGAGTCTGCTCAGGAAATTTATTATCGTAGAATATCTTACCCTGATCCCCTTGAGTTCTTCCTCAGTATACGTTATTGTATCGTCATTACCGCTCATTCTCGGCGACCATCTCTCCCCTCGTCCCTGTATGTTTTATGCAGTGCTTCTTGTTCAAAAACTAATTGATACCAGTATATCAGCTATGTTCTTAGCCCCGTTAGGATAGCGGTGGGGCTTGAACCAATCGTCAACACTCTTTATATCGTTCAGGAGTTTCTCCTTGTCTGGATGCAGGTAGAATTTCGCGCCTATCTTCTTGGCGAGGAGATATGTGTCTTGGACTGTCTGGGCACGAGTCCATCTTGGATTATTAACTATTATCACTGGTTTCTCATATGTCAGGGCAGCATCTACAGCTGTTCTTCCCTGATGACATATCACGAGGTCTGCTCCGGCTATCCATCGTGCTATGTCGGGGTCGAAATCGAATATTGTCAGGTCCGGGCGTCTAGCCCTGTATTTCTCGGGGTCGTCGCGCCCCGTCTGTATGACTAGGTTGTCCAGCCCTGTTCTGAGCATTGTCTCGACGAGCTCGGGGTAGCCGTATGTCCCCGTGACTACGAGGATATATCCTTTGTTCTCTGGCTCGTAGACTCTGTTTTCGTATAGGGGCCCCACGTATACTCCGCGTGGGTAGATCTTTTTCTGCTCGGGCCAGGAGAGGAATATGTGTTCCGATACATGGGAGAGGAGTCTTACTGCGCGGCTAGGGGTAACTATTCTCATTACATCCTCGACGACAGCGCCTATGAGGCCGTGGAGCTTTGCCATGAGGAACGGGGCGATACAGTGGTTGCTGCCGAAGCATACAATTGTGTTGTATTCGTGGAATGGTATTTTGCGTGATTCCATGAACGCTTTTATGAATCCCGGGATAGCCTTTATGAAAGGTGTTTTAGGCTCTAAAGGTTTCAAAACAGGGTATAGTCTACCGAGTCCTTCTAGCTTCTTGAATGTGAAGGGATCGTTTTCGGGGATTATGAAGTCCGCCTTGATCCTATTATTTATGAACTGGTACACTGTGTAGGCGTGCCCTGTATGGCCTCCACCGCTAGCGATAAGGAGGACGCCCTTCAAAGCATTTGCCTCCGCGTCGGGTAACTGGGGTACTCCTCATCGCCTCCCCGCTGGGCTCAGCTGTCCTGGCCTTCCCCATTACTAGTAAATCTAGTTGTGTCTATGGGGTTAATTCCTTTGCCGGTATTAGCCTCTCACTATGCCTGCCAGCAGTAGTCCCTTGAGGACTCTGCCGTTCAGAAACTTGTTCTCGACGCCGCGCTCTTCGAGTATCTTGTCGATCTTCTCGGGCTCCAAGCTGTAGGGATCATATTTCTTGCTTGCTAATACGAAGTTGCATGTATATGCGAAGCTAGGCACGTAGTTCCAGTACTCAGCTACGTGGAGGAATACTTTCTTGACGTTATTGTAGACATACTCGTAGGCTTCGCGGTAGAAGAAGCTATTGCCTGCTTGTGTAACCATTACTCCGTCGTCCACTAGTATCCTGTACACATCCCTGTAAAACTCCTCACTATAGAGCGGCTTGGCCGCCGGGCCTGCGTAGGGATCGGTGAGGTCTAGAATTACCACATCGAAGCTCTTCTCAGCCGCGTTCTTGACGTATTTTAGACCATCCATTATCACTACTTCCGAGCGTGGATCATCAAAGCTTCCCCGGTGCATGAAGCCAAGGTATTCCTTGGCGAACTCCAATACTTTCTCATCGATATCAACCATTACTGCTTTCTCAACCGTTTTATGCTTCAATACCTCTCTGAGTGTGGCTCCTTCTCCACCACCAATGATCAGTACGCGTTTAGGGTTTGGATGAAGCACCATTGCCGGATGTACGAGTACTTCGTGGTATAGGAACTCGTCTCTCTCAGTACTCTGTATTAGGCTGTCGATCACTAGTGCGCGGCCGAATTCTTCAAGGTCTACCAGGAGAACTTCTTGGTAGGGTGTTCTAGCCTGTGCGAGGATCCCCTTGATCTTGAATAGTGAGGCCATGTTAGGGCTTGTTGGCTCCGAAAGTATTAGCCCGTCTCTCATTATTATCACCTTGAATACTATTTATGTAGGGATGGCTTAATCATATTTGTTACGGAGAAGACTAGCTAGTAGGTGTTGATGTGAATGACTGCATGTATCCGCTCATAAAGCCTGATAGTAATGCATTCATGAAGTACTGGCCTAGATAATAAGAGACTCCTCCGACTATCATCAATATTGATGCATAGAGGAACACCATGTATTTGGAGCCAGGATTTGCCGCCATAAGAGCTATTGCATTAGCAGTTGTCATTATGAAGGTAGCTATCGCTATAAGAAATGCTATTTCCTGCGGAGACATAGAAACCATGAAGAAGAGGCCTGCGAACTCGGGCGGTATTGACTTAACGAATGTTGAAAGTATCTTAGAGAATAACACTATTAGCTTAGTTATGAACGTTAGGAGAAGTATTGATGAAGAATGCATTAGATAAACAGTTGTCTCGAAAGTCTTGAATACTTGTAACATATTCCTCCTGAGCCTGATGATCTCGTTCGAGTGATCGGATAATAATATACCGGCTTGTTTAACATCTCCACCATATTCAACGGTGTCGATAAAAATATGTGTACAACGACGTATCAGTTCACTTCCGGATTCCCCAGCGAAGTATTTCCAGACAATTCTTGGGTCGATATAGTTCACGAGACGTGCAAATGCTTTTTCAATCAATTTCTTGAGCTTACCAAGCTGTGCTACAAGTATAGGTTTTAGGCTTTCAGCCATATTTGGCACTATTGATAAGTGCTCTCCAAATGCACGTATGAAGACAGGGAAGTAATCGTCGAGTTCAAAAATGGTGTTTTCATGCCTCTTAGCAAGTATTCCTGCTGGGAGAAATGTTAGCCCTATAAATACCATGACTATCGGGGCTAGTTGCAGACTTGAGAGAAAAGGCTTGCCTAGGATTACCAAGAACGGAATACATGCTGCAGCTCCTCCTATGGCTGCTATTTTTATGTTTCTAACTCTTGATGGCTGGATCTTCATATTATGCTCGAATCTGCTCTTTTTTATGGCAAAGAATAACAGTATTGCCACCGCTAGCTCAGCTAGTGATACTCCAAGTATACCAGTTCTTATGATCTCTACTTCGCCTCCGAAGAATAGTGCTAATAGGATAAAGTTGGCTAGCATAAATATGAACGCGCCTATCAGTGTTGAGTATACTCCGAGTATTACTCTTAATCCTTCAATTTTTCGGAGATAACCAGTTCTGTACTCGCTGAACAATGTATTGTATTCTATTCTGAGATACTCCCCTACATCGGCTCCTAAGGACAGTACTGCAGATAATCGCTGGAGAAACATCTCGACAACACGGTTCGGGGCTTCCTTGGATACTAGTCTTAGCGCATCAGGTGATGCATAGCTCCAGTGTTTTATCAATACGTAGATCTTCTTGAACAGATTTCTATAGGTTTTCGAATAACACTCGGAATCGCCTACCAGTTTGAATAGGAGATTAATGGGTGGATTGCCTGTGACTACTGTACGCATATGTACGAGGATGTATATCAGATCTTCATCTATATAAACTGGCTTTAGCCTCTTGATAACATCGAAGAACACTATTATCATAAATGCTCCAACAATAGTTACTATATTAGCAAGAATATTGATCGGATATATTAGGAACTTGTTCTCAAGAAAAACAAGTATCGTTACGAGAACAACGAGTATGAATATAGTCTGTTTACTGGCCCTGATACGCCCCGATAGTCCGCCGATCACCTTTTTGCCTAAACCCTTACCTTTTAGACCTTTAAGTTTAGGCTTACCTCCACGGGGCATATCAGGGCCACCCAGTAATGTCTGTGTTATAGCATGAGATCACCGCGTAGAAGCTTCTTGTAAGCCTCCTCAACACCTAGCTGGTAGGCTTTCACAATCGCCTTGAACACCTTGAAGTAATCCACGATATTCCTATCAACCAGTAGTCTCAGGTACTTAGCTCTAAGATCAAGCTCTTCGTAGATCAGCTTGATATCCCTCCTACTAATACCCTTCATAACAGCGATCTTCTCTTCCAACAGGTAGCTAGAACCTCTACCAGCGAACCTGAACTGGTCAGTAGCAGGATCCCATGTGAAAACAGGTATAGCCGATATAGCATCGCTCTCAGGATCATACCCGACGATCTCATTAACAGTGATAACACGGCGAACAAGCAACCCCGTCTTACTATAGACAGCGCTCTGGAACCAAGCAATATTAAGGCTATCCATGTTAGTCTTCGGCACATTAATCGGCAGATTCGTAAGCCTCTGAATCAACCTCTCAAGATTCGCCGCGTGAAAAGTAGCCATAACAGGGTGACCAGTATTGTGAAGCGCTACTGGTAT
>JAADCY010000019.1 GCA_013154205.1 Thermoproteota archaeon
AATATCCTCTGACGATTAGTTACAGGGAAAAACAAGAATTATGGGATGCATTCGTGGCTAGGCATAGAGCACGTAAACATCGTTGGAACCCCTATACAAGCGAAGTCCAAAGATTCAGCGTCTATCCTCGCATCCAAGTACCTAAGGAAAAATCAATAAGGGTAGGAGAGGAATTCATCGTCAAGATCAACGATGTTGATGAGAAAGGAAGAGGTATTGCACGATATCAAGGTCATCAAGTTATAGTCTATGACGCAAGCCTCGGCTCCAAAGTAAAGGTCAAAGTAGTCAGAAAAATAGGAGACACCATATATGCTGAGATCGTCAAGACTTTGAGCGAGACTGATACTGAATACTAGGAAATCAATATACGGGATCAGGATGACGAGAGAAAACATTATTGTCAAAGATCTAATCAAGGAATTCGGAGTCGACAAAGTATCAGCTCTCTTTTCAGGAGAACCTCTAACATCCACTGATGCATGGAGACTCTTAGAAATAGCCCATAGATATAAGTATAGGGTAGAATATGAAGATGAAGAAGGCGATCCCCCTGAATGCTATGTCTTAGTTGCCAGTATCAACGATAGGTACATATTAGTGCTAGCGAGAAATCATGATGAGAGCTTAGCTTACCTATATGATAAAGATGCTATTACTCTTCAGGAAGCTATTAGATATGCACAGAAAATATTTAATGAATGCAGGAATACCGATATTGCGTCATCTTAGATAGCCCTAATTAAGCAGGTCAATAATATTAGTTTGTTGAAAACAAAATATTTTTAAGCCGGAAAAGAAGCGTGGTGCTTAATGGGTAGTATAGGCTTCATAAGAGACCCTATATATAACTACATCGAATACGATAAGACGGTTGAGAAACACATTATTGATTCAGCACCGATGCAGAGACTAAGACATCTACATCAGCTCCAGTTATCATTCCTCGTATATCCTGGAGCCGAGCACTCACGGTTTCAGCACAGCATAGGAGTAATGCATCTAGCAGGTCTCTTCAGTAAAAGCCTTCTCCAAGGGATCAGCGAGAAATCCGTTATCGAGGGATACAAGGCCGAAGACTTAATCAGGGCAACACGAATTGCTGGATTACTACACGACATAGGTCATGGCCCGTTCAGCCATGCTTTCGAGGAAGCCATATACTGGCATTACGAGGATACATTAAATATTAGGAACCATGAAGAAGCCGGATACCATATAATAAGATCAACAGAGATCAGTGAAACACTTGAAAAGAACGGTCTTCTTGACATTGTATTACAACTACTATCCAACAAGCAGCCCGAAGAACCCATTCTAAAACTACTGAGAAAAACCGTCAAAGAATGGATATATCCGGCAGACATACTAGATTTCCTTATCCGCGACAGTTATTACACCGGCACTAGAGAATACGGGCTTATCGACTACTACAGACTCATAAGATTAAGCCACGCATCTCCTCACGAGCCCGGAAATATAGTGTTAGAACTAAGAGCAAGGGGCGCATTAGCATCCTACCTAAGATCACGTATAGCTATGTTTGAGAACGTCTATTTTCACCCCGTAACACTAGTCTTCAATAAAGCAGCCATAGAACTGTTGAAGATAACCGATGAGATAAGCGGAGGCATATATAGAGAAGCCATAAATTCTCTCGGAAAAGGCGATCCTGAGAAATACCTTGAATTAAACGATTATGAAGCTTTAAGATTGGCGTCAAAATATCGTGATAAAGATAAGCGCTTAGAAAAACTCTATACCAGCATACTATATAGGAAACCGTTGTGGAAATTATTATACGAAGAAAAATACGTGTTATCACCGATCAACCTGAGAGGACCCGCATCAATATTGTTCAAGAAAAACACGGCCATAGATTTCAAGAACAGGATAGAGAGAGCCATACATGAAGAAATAATCGATAAAGGACTAGCATGTGATGATATAAAGGATTTCTGGGTCGCAATAAACACTCTTCGCCCAGTCCCACCATTGCCTGTCGGCAGAATAACGTTTATCGACATGTCTAACAACATAACGAAAACATATGATATACCACGACTACTCGACGAAGACGGCATATTGTTTAAATTACTGATTAGGATCTATGGCCCCGCTGATCTGAAGAAATCGCCTGACAGACAAAAATATGTAGAGGCTGTTCAAGAAGCGGTTAAAAAAGAGCTTGAGCCAAGCGGTCTAGGAGAAATAACTATGTGAAAGACTGTGCCTCAGCATCACATCTTATAACCGATCTTTCTAAGGAATTCTTTCCTCTCTTTCTTATCCTCTTCAGTCTCAACACCTACTGGCGGATACCCGTCGACAACACCGATAATAGCTCTGCCCTGTTCTGTCTCAGCAACTATTACTTGTACAGGATTAGCTGTAGCAACATACAGTTCCACTACTTCTTGCACGTTCTTGAGTTGATTCAAAATATTTATCGGCCAAGCATTCCTAATGAAAAGAACAAATGTATGCCCCGCGCCGATCTTAAGCGCTGCCTCTATAGCTTTCTTGGTCAATTCTTCATCATTACCCTCCCATCTAACGAGGCGTTTACCGCTTGCTTCGTTGAATGCAAAACCGAACTTTATTCCCGGCACACTAGTTACTAGGGCCTCATAGATGTCTTCAACACTCTTAATGAAGTGTGTACGTCCAATTATTATATTCGCGCCCTCAGGTATGGGCACACTTATGACATGTAGTTTAACATCAGCCGACGACATGTACTGGCCCCCCTCCATCTATACCGTTAAATATTAATGGGTGTTACCGACTAATATGCACTGATACAACTTGACATTATTCCTCTTATTCCGTAAGGTGTGTTGGTTTTGGTTAAAGTTTTAGCAAAAACAGTGTATTACGAGCCTAGGAAGATCGGTACTGGTAAGGTAGGGCTAACACTACTTGAAAGAATAGAGGCTGAGTGGAGCGAGCACAATCTCAGGAAGCATGAGAAACTTATTGATAGGATGCTTGTTCTCGCCCATAATAATGTTGTGAGGCATCTAAGCAGTGTTGGCGATGCTAACAAGTATGTTTTCTCCGAAGTAGAAGCACCGGGACTACGTGCAGTTGTTGGGGAAGGCCGGATAAAAGATGCAGAGACATTATTGTTCCTAAAACCTGAGCCTGTGACACGAATAGTTATTCTTCGGAGGAATAAAGAGACCGATATGCTTGAAAAAGTAACGGAGATCAGTGTGTCGAAAGAGCTATGGGGTTACGAAACAAAGATCGAGTTGCCCCAAGATATGGAGTGGGACGCAGTACTAGTGGAGTCCCCTGAGAGGAAAAGACTCATACTAAAGGAGGAAATCAGGCTCCCACTACGTGAAAAAATCGTAGAGCCCGTAAAGCCTAAGACGCATAGGAAGAAACAAACCAAGAAGAAAAAGACAAAATCCGTCAAGAAGAAAAGGAAAAAGCGAACAAAGAAAAAGAGAAAGAAAAGGCGTAAGAAATGAGCGGTCCACCATTCCACATCAAAGCTAAGAAAGGAGACATAGCAGAAAACGTTATAGCTGTAGGTGATCCTGGAAGAGCCAAGATGCTGGCTGAGCTTCTCGATGACGCTAGACTAGTCAATGAGCACCGTGGATTCCTCATATATACTGGAACCTATAAAGACAAGAGGATAACCATAGCAACCCATGGCATAGGATGCCCTTCCGCGGCCATAGTGTTTGAAGAACTTGGGATGCTTGGAGCAAAACAAATAGTTAGGCTTGGAACAACAGGTGGTATGAAGCCAGAAATGGAGATAGGAGACGTAGTCGTAGCAACTGGTGCGGTATATCCTCCGGGAGGATGCGCTGTCGGAATGTATCTCGACGGCCACTGTGGCCCCACGGCTCCAGACCCGGTACTCTCGACAAGAATAATGAGTGAGCTCAAGAAGGAAGGTATAAAGTATTATTATGGCCCGGTATTCAGCAGTGATGCATTCTATGCTGAGGATCCAGGATTCGCTAAGAAATGGTCGGAGAAAGGAGTAATAGCGGTCGAAATGGAAGCAGCAATCCTTTTCACACTTGGATGGATGAGAGGTTGGAGTACCGCGGCGGTTCTTATAGTGAGTGATAATCTACTAGCTGAGAAACAGTATCTGGCCACCAGTGAAGAACTACGTGCAAGAATTGAGAAAGTCGCCAAAACAATTATGGAGGTCTACGCTAAACATTATTGATCATAGTTAACTAAAACTAACTATACATGTCTTTATATCATTTTATCATGTTTAGTGGTGAGAAATAATGCTTCCTAAGATCAAACTCTACAATACTCTTACCAGGAAATACGAGGAATTCGAGCCTATAGAGCCAGGTATAGTTAAAATGTATGTTTGTGGTCCGACCGTTTATGACTATAACCATATCGGGCATGGGAAACCCTACGTGATATACGATGCTATGAAGAGATATTTCTCCCTACGCGGCTACCATGTCGTCCACGTGATGAACATAACCGATATAGATGATAAGATCATTAGGAGGGCACAGCGGGAGAATAGGTCGTGGAGGGAAATAGCGGACGAGTTCACCAAAGACTATCTTGAAAGCCTCGAAAAACTTAATGTACACGTTGATATACATCCCAGAGTAACTGATCATATCAAGGAGATCATTGATTTCATACAAGTACTCATAGACAAAGGATATGCCTACGTAGCGCCAAGCGGTAGCGTATACTTCGAGGTAGACAAGTACCCCGATTATGGTAGATTATCGGGCAGACTCGACCGCTCACTCTGGAATCAAGAACAAGAATTCTTAGGAGAAAAGAAGAAACCATATGACTTCGCATTATGGAAAGCAGCAAAACCCGGCGAGCCAAGCTGGGAATCACCATGGGGCCGGGGAAGGCCGGGATGGCATATCGAGTGTAGCGTTATGAGCACACGTTATCTCGGCAAACAATTCGATATACATGGCGGCGGCACTGATCTGATATTTCCACACCATGAGAACGAAAGAGCTCAGAGCGAGGCAGCTCTTGGAGTCAAGCCCTGGGTTAAGTACTGGGTCCACGTAGGAATGGTGGAGATCTCCGGAGAGAAGATGAGCAAAAGCCTAGGCAACATCATAACGCTTAGGGAAGCATTCAAGAAATGGGGGCCTGAAACGCTCAGGTTATGGTATTTAACAGGACATTATCGTAAGCCACTAGTCTTCACCGATGAAGCCCTAAATCAAGCATCAAAACTATACGAACGTCTCGTCTCCGCAGTCCAACTTGTTGAAAAACTCGGTAAAGAAACAGCCGGTATGCATCGTATGGATGAACAAGATATAGAATTGCTTAGTGAAATCCTGGAAACACATACAAGATTCCATGAAGCACTAAGCAATGATTTCAACACGCCTGAAGCTCTTGCTGCTGTTAGAAAGCTCACAAACATAGTGTTCAAAGAACTGCAATACAGGCCTAGATACATGCTTGTATGGACAACATATAGGCTATTCAAAGAATTCAATACCGTCCTAGGTGTTCTCGATAAATACTTTACGAAAACATCTGAAGAACTAGAATCATTCGTTGAATCACTGATAAAGATCATAGTTGATGTTAGGGCGAGGCTTAGAGAGAAAAAGGAATATGAGTTATCCGACCATATACGTGAAGAACTGGGCAAGATAGGGGTTGTCTTAATGGATAAGGGTAAAGAAACCCTATGGATGATTAAGCGATGACTATATCCGCGAAACGTAAATGGAGAAGTAGTGAACGGATAGCTCTTTCCTTTCTCGAAGAACTAGGATATAGGATCATTGATACACATGTACGTGTAAAACAGCACGGTTTCGAAATAGCCGAAATAGACGCAGTTGTCGAGGACAATAGCGGCGTTAAGTATGCCGTGGAGATCAAAGCCGGAAGAATAGATGTTAATGGTGTTCGCCAAGCATATGTAAACGCGATCGTAGCTGGATACAAGCCCTTAGTAGTCGCTAAAGGCTATGCCGATGACTCAGCCAGAGAGCTCGCTGAGAGACTTGGTGTTAAAGTAATACAGCTCAGTGACTACTTCCTCATTGAGGCCGAAGAGCTCGAGAACATTATTAGGGACACACTAACAAATACTCTTGCAGATTTCCTATCGATAATAGCTGAAGAAAAACAAATATCCCCGGAGGATCTCCGGCTTCTAGAACAAATAGTGTCTTCGCCGACTATGAAAGACTTGGCCGAGAAACTAGGTCTCCAAATACGTGATGTAGTCAGAGAGATAAGGAAACTACAGAATAAAGGGATCATTCCTAAAAACGCGAAGAACTACGGGAAAACAAGACTATATGCTGCGATGAGGCTCATAAGTTATCATTTACAGATATTGAAGAAACTCATATCTTCTTTATACGGACAATACAGTCGGGAGGAACATATCTAGTCAAGACTATCTTATCAGTAGCTCTATATACTTCATACCCGTGTTTCTCAATGCATATAGGATCAACTACAAGAACAACTGGTCTACCATGCCTCCTACCTGTGTCTACAGCTGTTTTCTCATCAATGGTTAAATGGACATATTGGCGCTTCATAGGTTTTATCCCCTCTTTTAGGATACTCTCTAGTGATGAAGTAGATGTGCCGTGATACAGTGGCTTGTTCCATGTAATCCGTGGATAACTAATTGATATCTTGAAGCTGTGACCATATCTTGCCCTTATCTTATCATTTCTTATCTCAAATCTACCTTTAGGGTCTAGTCTAGCTATAGCAATTATATGCTCATAAGTGACCCATTGGTAGAGCTCTTTATTCCGCCAGCACTCCTTTATACCCCTTACAAGATCATCTATCCCTACCCATCCTTCCTTATCTGGCTCAACACATGCCTCGCGGGGAAAATGTCTAAGGATGCCGCTTATCAGCTTACTGAGCTTAATACGTTTTACCGGGTCAAGTAATAATATCCATCCACTCCTACACTCGCCCGGGTCTTCAACAAACCTTCCATCTGCACATTTATATATTGGCTTCAATAACGTTCCCCGTTCCGCGATACTATTATAATGCAGGATAAAATATATGGTAGAACCAGCTATGAAGAGCGCGCCGGAAGCTGGAGCCTCTCCGTAGGCCAGGGCGGAGAGGCTATGAATGAATACTCTTTCTCTGAGCCATTAATAGATAAACTCTAAAGTTTATCTATTAATCCTAGCAAGTACTCGATCGTTTTCACCGGCTTTGGAGGGGAGACCTCTGTTCTTAGAGACGCTTGTTTAAACCTGTCGATGTTATTGAGTATTTCTAGTATTTTAGAAGCTATTGTCTCGGGATCATTAGCTGGGCAGTAAACAATGAGTCTAGTATCTTCATAAACCCAGGCAATGCCCTGGTTCTTAGAGGTTATGATCGGGCGTCTACTACCGATTGCTTGTGCAACTATATTCGTCGCTTTGTAATCAGTATCTAGAACTATAACTGTAGTGAGTTTCGGCACTATATTCTCAAATGTATCTCCAACTATACATACTACGCTCGGATCGATATTGCATCCTTCTCTAGGCTCCTTATCAAGGCCGATTATTATGAGCGGTTTTACCTCGACCTCTCTAAGTAGGCTAAGTAGTTTCAATATGTTTTCTTTATCAATTGTTTTAGACACTAGGAGTATTTTAGGCGGATCAACAGGTATTTCCTCGATTATCTTCTCTTTTCTCCATGTATATAGCGGTATGTAGATATAATCATATCTATCCAGTATAGAGCCGAACAAAACCCTTTCCCTTGGAGTAGTATATCCTATCATAACAAATGTTCCGCCCGCTCTAAGGCGACTTAAACCAATATTGACCGCTGAAACCAATGCTATGTTTTTGGAGCTACTACTATGATGTGGATCCGGAGGAATAACCAATAATAGAAATAATAGCTTTAACCTATTAATCACTGATAAGATCATTGGAAGGTGTTTATCGATTCTAGAAATAAGGATCAAACAGGCGTTTTTAGGGATCAGTTTTAATCCATGAATTTTCTCAATATATACTCTAAGATTCTTTAGCCGTATATCTCGGAGAGAAAAGTACTTTGTCTTCACACCGAGCTTATTGAAGAGCTCTAAGAATCTCTTGTCAAAATCAGGATCGTATCTGCTAATCACAAATATTTCTCTCCGCATCATACATCATCAAATTAACTAAGGGATAAACGCCAAGATAAATACTTATGGGAGATGCTGACTTTGCCACGCGATCTACATGAAATAATGGAAATGAAAGAGGAGATAAAGAGCAAGCTCAAACAAAAATTATCGAAAAAAGAAATAAACGAGGCGCTCCACGACCATCATGCACATAGACGCCCAAGACCCTGCGGCCTAACTATTCATACAGGTATAGGCTGTCCGTTACAATGCACTTATTGTTACATATACGATATGGGCTTCGGGATCACCGTGAAGCCATACCCGTTGAAACCGGAACAACTAGTCTATGCGCTTGTCTCCAACCCTTATTTCATCCCCGGTTCTGAGGGAACATTGGTAGCCCTTGGCTCGGTAACCGAGCCTTTCCTACCTCAGACGAAAGAGCTTACAATGAACTATATCAATGCAATAAGCACATATCTAGCAAACCCCATACAGTTCTCAACTAAAATGTACATAGGTAAAAGTGATGCACGAAGAATAGCTGAACTAGACCCGGGGATAAGCCCCCTAATAACAATAATAACGATTAAATACCGTTCAAAACTAGAACCCTATGCTCCCCCGCCAGAACTAAGGTTCAAAACAATAGAGAATCTAGCAGAGGCAGGCCTTAAACCGATATTATTTTACAGGCCTATAATACCCGGGATAGCTGAGAAAGAATACACAGACATATTGAGAAAGGCGAAACATGCCGGAGCTATAGGAGTAGTTGCGGGCGGACTACGAGTCACAGAAAACATACTGCGTAGACTCTACAAATACGGAATACCAGTTGATGAGATCGTGAAAAGGAGCCTACAACCGATTCGTGGTAAAAAACAAGTACCTATCAAAATAAATGATATCAAGAAAAATATAAGGGAAACAGCTCTTTCCCTCGACATGAAATACTTCCCACAAGCATGTATGGCCAACATATATACTCATGGTACATACTGTTTCCGCATGATCAGGGAACACATAGTGTCTAGACCTTACAGTCCTCCTGATCCAGATGAGATCAGAGATACAATAAGCAAAGCTGGTCTAGAATTGCTGGGCACTAGGATTGTAAGATATACACTTATCATACATGCAAGAGGGGCCTGTAATAAATTGGAGAAATTCCTGCTCGAAGAACTCATTAAGTATAAATACAGGATCTGTGTTTCGATCAGGATCGAGAAAACATAGTTTACTTTGACCTAATCTTAGCGATTATATCATTAGCTAGCTTCGCTAGATCATCAGCTGAAACTATGTCCCTCACATGGGTTTTCGATATATACAGGTCTACTTTACCCGTCAGTTTATCCTTAACTCTAATGATATCCGCGTCTTTTCGATGATATATGTCTAAGAGCTCCACCTGTTCTTTAGATAGTAGATCAGCGAGTATCCTGCTAGGCGTTTTCGGCACGTTGACCACCTTTCAGCTTATGTCTTGAGACTGGGTTATTTTGAATCGAAAATGTAGTTAAATACTTTATCTGTCAATCAATGTTCTTTTGACAGGTGCCTAGAAATGATTATGAAGCATATTCGTTGGGGGGACGGCTACATCATATTAGAGCTGAGGGA
>JAADCY010000089.1 GCA_013154205.1 Thermoproteota archaeon
GGGCTGGAGGCCGGTGATCTATGGCTTGCTGGGTCTTCTAGGGGGTCTAGGGGCATACAAAGCCGTCTACACAGCCATTAGGATCATAACGGGTTCTTATCCCTCATTATCACTACCTATTTGGATTAACATGATAATAAACTATTACTCGTGGCCTCTGATCCCCGTATCGATAGGTATTACAGCCCTCCTCTCGGGATACATGCTACTATCAGATATAGTAGTAGGTATTAGGACCCATCTAAACAAGCTATCATCATGGCTGAAAACAGGAACAGGCAACAAGGAGGAGAAGAACGGGGTTTATGGAGTTTATCTCCTACTTGTCTCCCTAGCCTTATCGTTGTTTCTCGCTATAATGCCTTTTATCCCCAGCATTAACCCCTCCATGCAGCCGATAACGACTGATTACATATACTATTATAGTTGGCTGGAACAAGCAGTCCACGAAGGAATAGAGCAGGTGATGATTGCAAGGAGTGATAGGCCGCTCTACATACTCCTCCTATACATCATTATGAGGATCACGGGGGCAGGCCCATCGCTAGTGGCCAGCCTCCAAGACATTGTCTTGTTCCCCCTCTACACGTTCGCGACATATATGCTGGCGAGAAAAACAATTGGGCCCCATAGAGCTGGGTATGCCTCGCTGATGGCGGCCCTCTCGCCGATCCTGCTCAGCTACGCCTACGGAGGGTTCCAGGCAGACCTCTTCACGCTATCCCTGACATTCATAGCGTTATCAATGCTTCTCGGCAACACCAGGAAATCATTTATGGGAGGACTAGTACTGCTGGGTACCACCATGTTTTTCCATGAGTGGACCTGGACACAGTACACTATAATCATAGCGGCATACACGGTTCTCGCACTGATCAAGGAGTGGAGAAGCAAACAGGGGATCAGCTGGAGATCAAAACTGTTGTTAGCCTATCTAGCCGTCACGGTGCCAGCCGACATCGCGAAAACATTGTTTCTAGGGCTCTTCTCATCAGCTAAAGTAGTAGCGGCGATGAGTCATCCAGGCACAGAAATGGGGTTCATAGAAGCACACCGCTTCTACACAACAATATATACTGGGAGCTCGCTCGACAATACATTGTTCTACCTACTAGTGATCCCAGGAATAGCCGCGATGCACCCATTACTACTTGTCACGACGAGCCTCTCACTCGCAACCGTCTTCATACCATACAATATAATGTATTACCGTCTACTCCTCAACACACCCCTACCAGTAATGGCCGGGTACACCGTTTCCAGGATGGAGAAGCCATTGAGAATCCTAGTATTCCTCGAAATGTTCGGCCTAGCGATGCTTAGAATCCTCAGCTTCATCCCCGGCCTCAGCCTCACCCCCTGAACCCCTAAGGCCAGAGATAGCGAGAGCAACGGCAACCACGAGGCTATAGTAGCCTAGCTCAGCCAACCTATTAGCCAAAACCTCATTACCCAGAGCTAGATAAGCCGCGGCGGCAACGAGGAAAGCCATGAAGAGCAGAGCGGGAAAAGCCTGCTGGTTCTCCCTAAAATAACCCGCTATCCTAGAGCCATCAAACCATCTATGCTGATAAACAGTTATGACAAGGACAACCAGGAAGAGAACAATATGAATACCGATAACATCGTACTTGCCCCCAGACACATAGGATGAGAAACACGAGAAGTAGGACTGGATGTTAGAAGCATAGCCGAGCACATAGTATGTAGCCATACCTGATAATACGGATCCTATGAACAATAGGAAGCGGCGAGAACAGATCATGTCGAGAAACAAGATGAGGAGAGGAGCTATGAGGGCAGGCCTCGTAAAACCAGCCAGGACAAGCCCGATATAGGCGGCGATAAACACCGGTTTAAAGAAATCCCTCTTCTTAACCAGAAATAACATGTAGACACCAGCCAGGACAGAAGAGAAAGGCTGGAAGGGAGTCATTAGTAAAAGCAGTACTTGGAAATACCTCTCGAAATCACATCGTATTAAGGCTTTACTACAGAATTCCTCCCTATTCATAGCTCATCACATAGCCCAAGCGGATAGGTAATGCATGAAAAATTCACGGTAATTTTTAGACTTGAAATATATTTAATAATATTCTTGATGTTATAGATGCAACAATATGGTTAAAGTTAAAGTATAGCTTATTTAATATGATAGACCAAAAACGTTCAATGGTGATACATGTGGTTAATGACCGCCTAGTTGGAGCCGGGCTCGTAGCAGTATCAGTCATAGTCATAATAGTGTATAACGCATTATTGTTCATACCGATCTTCAAGGGGATAGACATACTATTATTGAAACTAACGGCAGCAGTAGCAGTCACTGCCGCTTTCGCCCTATTGGGATGGATAGGATACACCCTAGCAACAACACCACCGCCCAAACCAATAGAAGAGATCGAGAAAGAATTAGAAGAAGAGCTGAAGAAGCTCGAAGCAGAGATCAAGAAGAACGAGGAGAAACAAGGAGAAAACAAGGAAGAGAATGCTGAAAAACAGTAATAGGACATGTCGAAATAATTCATCATAATATCCTGGTTTTTAAGGAGAGATTAATGCATAACAATTCTAGGTCGATTGATAACTATTCATATTAAATAGTAGTATCGACCCTACACTATTTAAGGGTGGTAGAGCTCGCAGTGTAGAGAACTATACGAACAAATTACACCTGAACTAAAGAAGTGGCTCCAACTACCACTCATCGTCGGGACACCGCCAAGCGTAAAATTCTACTTCAAGATTGGTACTCGGAAACTATACATTGATTTCCCAATACATGAGTATGAACAACTACTGGATTTACTAGTTAAAGAAGCGCAACTTGTTGATGAAACCTATAAAACCAGTGAAGAGAAAATCATGGAGTTCTATAGGATGAGCGCGCCCATCGTTGAAGCATACAATAGAATACTATTGGAAGAGCTCGATATTGACTGGCTTAAATTCACACTAGTCGAGAATCCGTTGAGAAAGAAGACAGGACAAATCCTGTCCAAACACAACTTCGTATTCAGGGCTATGATTAACTGGAGAAGATTCCACAGATTTATCATAGAAAAATTCATAGAAGACAACTGGGATCTACCGAGAAAATACAGGTATCTTTTAAAAACCAAATATCCCGTCGCTAGGGAAATCATGTCGAGAAACGAGGTTTTCGGCAACACTATTAGAAATGCTGTTAAAAAATATGCTGATCTCTTCATCGGCCATACGAGATCAAATCTGGATGAATTAAAAACAAGATTATACCTGGCACTAAATACGATTATTCAGAGCGAAAACAAAATCCTACACGAAAACCCAGCATTCTATAGCATAGTCTTTAATTCGATCTCGCTTGCCAAGTACACAGTAGCAAGCATTACTGAAAGAATAGATTCGTTCGAAAAAGTACTGGACACACCGATAACTGTATATAGAGAACATAGATCAATTCTAGAGCAGATATCATATCTGCTCTACTTAATGGACGCGTATCTAAATACTATCTACATAACCCTCGAGACAGGGAAAGAAAAACTCGCAAAACATGAATTGTTAAAAGATCTAAATAGGGTTAAAGAATTCATTGATAAATGGTATTTGACCACAACAGATCAGATGCTATATTATAAACTGGAAACCCAGGGAATGGTGCTACCCGGAGCATACAGGCTAAGGAGCATTATAGCGAAAACGATCACAGACATAATTCCAAGCGAGATAAAGGTTTCAAGAAACAAGATAGAAAAATCCATAAATCCAAACCAATTAGTATCACTACCAACAATTTTGATCTACTCCATTCTTAAGAAACAAGAAACCAGTAGTACAGGAGAAATCCCGAGTCAAGCATATAAGATCCTTATAACAAAGCCTGATCTACCTCTAATACGTAGAATTACGAGTATATACCTAGCCAGTATTCTCAGCAGAGCCATAAAGGATAAAGAAAAAGTTAATGAGGCATTAAACACCGTGCTGGATGAGATCGATGAATTACTAAAGAAAAATGTTGGAGAGGAAATACTACTTCTTCCACCCAGACCCTCTACCCTGATCGAGTACCTCGACATGCAGAAAGAAAATATAGATATCAGGAAGATATACGGCGAATACAGCTTCTTCATACATAGCTATCCACAAGGACTAGAAATTCTTAGATATACTTCGATATTAGAGTATATTACCTTAAGCAAAGAAGTTGAAAGATTCACTGATCTCACAAAATCAGTGCTAGAAACAATTATGGAGAGAATAAAAATTGCATTATGGATAGCAGATGAAATGACAAGAAGAGCTTAGAGGATTTTTTCCAGCTCATATATTTCATTTATTATTATGTCCGGCTTACACTTCCCATGGTTTCTCGGACTCCATGGACGCTGTACTAGGATGAACTTCATACTTATATTCTTGGCTGCTAAACAATCTACGAGAGCATCGCCGACGTATACTGCTTGGCTTGGTTCTAGGTCTAGTTTTTCCAGTGCACGTAGTAGAAGGTAGGGGTCCGGTTTGGCAGGGGCTCCTTCTTCATAGCACTGGATCACGTCGAAGTAGTCCTTGATCCCGAAGTATTCAAGGAACGCTGTTGTTCTGTCTTCATGGCTCGAGGTAACAAGACCCACCCGATAGCCTTTCTTCCTAAGGTACTCCAGGGTTTCTTTGACACCGGGATATAGTCGTACTTCCTTTCTCCATGTCTCCTCGCTACACTGGCGTGCGAACTGGTATACTTGTAAAAGAATGTCTCTTTCCTCACTACTAGTGATCAGCCTCATGATATCGTCTGCCGAGCGACCAATGTAGTCAAGTATCTGGTCACGAGTAACAGGTATGCCTTTCTGCCTGAAAGCCCAGACCCAGCACTTCACAACGTTCTCGACGCTATCGATGATTGTCCCATCCATATCGAACAATACCCCCTCTATATTTTCCCAGCCCGCTTCACTCATCTCCGATGGCACCTCAATTGAATTCCTACATATTTTGTGGAGAATATTAATTAATAGGCTAGAAGTATGCACAACTATACATACTACTGTGGAAATAAACCTCAAAAACTAAGAGATCGTTCAACGATGATAACCTTCGTCAAAGTCGGCCAAATGAAAAAGGTGTATTGATAACACTATTCATAAGCACAACACAGTCCCACGAGAACCATGACAAAAACATCTTACGTGCTTTGAGAACAATGGATTTTCGCTGAGATCATGCTGGCAGACTATGCAAACAAGCACGCTGGATACTTGGTCCTCTCTGAGAGACAGGAGAGAGGCAATGTATTAGACACTCATATAGATCCTTTGGGCCTTCATGCACGGGAGATCATGAAGAACACGCTGGACTGGATATGAAGTGATTGGTCAACTCGTCTTCCTGACAATGTATTCCCTCCCATTATAGACTACGATCTCGGCAAATCCCTTCTCCACTAATTCCTCAACAACATCCATCGAGCCATCGCGCCTCCGGATGATCTCCTCGATCTGGTCAATGCGGAGGGGATGGACAGATATTATGGATAGGATCTCTTTCTCCAGATCGCCTAGAGCAGTGAATCCTCCTTCTTCGGGCCTCTGGAGAACTACTACTCTGTCTCCGAGCCTCGATCTCACCGCCTCATAGACCATGAGAAGTGTATGAGAGCTGGGAGGCCTCACGTATCTCTCTGCGGGAGGCCTTACGGGAACCATGATATATGCTTTGTCGGGATCTATGGCTTCGAGCACTTCGGCTATTCTACTGGCTTCTTCACTATAGTCTATGTTTCCCAACAGCATTGTCTCGGTGATCAATACTCCCCTGTATCCGCTGGAGAACTGTTTTATCCCTTCTATGATCTTTTTGATCTCTAGGTCTGGGTGGGGCCTGTTGATCCTCCGCCATAACCGGGGGGTTACCGCGTCAACCTTAACACTGACAAGATCAAAAACACCGAGATCGCTCCTTACATCCTCCATCCAGAGGAGACTACCATTACTTATCACAGCAGTCCTTAGCCCAGTTTCTTTTATGGCCTGGGCTTCCCGGCCAATATTAACGTCCAGGCTTGGCTCACCGTTCGGGACGAATGTCACGTAGTCTATCTTCTCACTGTTTCTCTCTAGCTCGCTGATCCTATGTAGTACTCTGTCGACGAGCCATTCGGGATCATAGAATTTCCTCCTCTTAATGGTCAGTTCACGGGTTCTGCCTGCCTGGCAGTAGATACAGTTATAGCTACACGTCTTGCCTATGACGTTGTTTACCCCGAGGCTTCTCCCAAGCCTCCTAGATGGTACAGGGCCAAATACTGGTTCGCTCATCTTCTACCGCCACGGGCCATCCTGACAACTATTGTTCCCTTCTCTCCCCCAGCAGCTCGTGCTACTGGCTGGCACTTAGGGACTAGGACGTAGAATATTGTACCTGCGGGTAGCTTGTCCTGTACAAGGCTCATGTACTCGAAATGGGCCATCCCCTTAGCTATTACTATGTCTGACTCTTCTAGTTTCTTGAGTAGTTCCTGGCTTATCTTGTCTAGGAATATCGAGGATGAATTCGTCCCGGTCGAGATGAGCTCGTCGGCTACATGGTCTATCCCAGCATATACGGCGTCATCAACTGTTAGGTCGTTCTGAAAGCCGGGCTCCTCCTTAGCAACAGCAACTACGTGGTTCCCATATCTCCTCAGGAGATCCATGAGTATTGTGTCTAGGACTGCTTCACTAGCATTATCCAGTAGATATATTATTTTCAGTCCTCCCTGCTTGACGAGGCCGTAGAGCTTCTTGGTATGGTCAAGGCTTATCCTTGCCTGCAATATGTCTTCCACGCTCAGACTAGCAGGTGATTCATGACCCATGACGCCCGTGTCAAACAAGTTGCCCAGAGCAGCTATCTTGACAGCCATCCTGAACTCATCGTATCCTTCAAGCCCATCCAGTAATCCCTCATATACTGGCAGGGAGTCCATGGCCCGGTTTATCATGTCGAGTTTCAGCTTCTTATAGTACTTCACAACCTCCGGAACCTTCTCGATTAACCAGTTGTAGAGCATCGAGGAAGCTATCGTGCCTTCATCAACACCTTTCCTAAGTATTTCCGCGAAGTACTCCATTAGCTGAAGAGCTAATCTACTATCTCTTTTCCCAGCATTTATCATCTCCTTGATCCTGACACCGAGAATACATGGTATGCATTCGGGATAAATCCTCAACTCGGTTTTCCTCTACCTAACTATTTCTCTGTTGTTAAGAATAGATTGTTAGGGGGAGATATTAAGAGTGGGGAGAACCCGGGTCGTTGTAAGAAAATAAGGGGGAGTTAGCGCGGCGCTGTGGTCTTCCCATTATGTCTTAGCATATCTTTTATCTATGTATCTACCCACACCTTTACTCGCTACAAGGTTTCTCTCCCTGATCACTATCTCGCCGTTCACAAGTAGGTGTAACGGGTAGCCGTATAGCTCCATCTTCTCCCACGGCGTCCAATCAACTTTGTGGTGGTGCTCTGAAGCCGATATTTTGCGGGCAACCCGTGTCTCTAGAACCACTAGGTCCGCATCCGCCCCCACCGCTAGTACTCCTTTCCTCGGATATATACCCATGATCTTGGCTGGGTTGGTGCTGAATACTTCGATGAAGCGGCCGAAGCTTATCCTGCCCTTCAATACACCATAGGTGTAGAGATAGGGTCCCATGATCTCCAGTGTGGGTATGCCTCCCCATGCACGCCACACGTTCTTCTCCTTATCAATCCTTGGGGCCGGCGCGTTATCGCTTACATAAGCATCTATGGTTCCATCAGCTAGTGCTTTCCAGAGGGCTTCACGGTCTTCGTCGGTCTTGAGTGTTGGTGCTAGTTTGAGATAGGGCCCATACTTTGCCGAGTCGTCGCGGGTGAAATGTAGGTGGTGAGGACATACTTCTACGGTTAGCTTTACACCTCTGCTTCTCAGGTATCTTACAGCGTCGACTCCTTCCTTACTGCTTATATGGCATATGTGGAGCGGGCCCTTGGTTTCTCGGGCGTAGTAGCCTAGCTTCATAATGGCGGCGGCCTCTGAGTTATCGCTCCTGCTCATATGGTATGCTACTATATCGTCTAGATCCTTGTATTTCGACTCACCATAATCAATCAGGGCATCGTCCTCGCTATGAGCAAGTACTACGCCATCCACTTCTCTCACGAGATCTAAGATCCTTACAAGCGCCCGATCGCTGGCTCTGAAGGGCCTGCAGGTGAATACTTTAAAGCCTTTAACACCTTTATCGGCTAGTTTTGGTATCATGTTATAGTTGTTCTCAGTCATGAAGCCCGCGTGTACACCAAAGTTGATATAGGCGTTCTTCTTCCCCTCCTCGATCTTCTGCTTCAATATCTTCGGGTTATCCACGTTGACGCGGAGAGGCATGTCGTAGACTGTTGTGATCGAGCCGAAAGCCGCTGCTAGTGTTCCGGACTCCCAGTCCTCGTTGATCGTGTACTCGGGGTCGTATACATGGGCGTGTATATCTATTCCTCCAGGAATAACAGGCTGGCCATAAGCATCCAGTATTATATCTACGTCCTTAAACTGTTTCTTAGAAATAGCTGCGATGACACCGTCTTCGATGAGAATGTTAGCCTCAGTAAAACCATCACCGATCCATAACTTGGCATCTCTTATCATAATAGAGCCTGCCAAGTAAGTACACCTCACGAATATATTGTTTCTGATAACATTTTAAGATGGAGCACTAATCCTTAGACAAACCTTCCAGACATCTTTATAGCGGACTTTTAAAACGTTCCTCCAGCCAGGGAGAACCCCGCTCGTGATATCCTAGGCTCTCCCAGAAACCATCCAGGTACCTATCCAGGAGAAGTATGCGTGATACCCATTTGACGCTCTTCCACCCGTAGAGGGCTGGAACTACGAGTCTTACCGGGCCACCATGCTCTGGTGGTATAAGCTCGTGGTTCATACGGGTTGCGAGAAGAGTGTTTTCATCCAGGAGATAGGGTATGGGGACTACGGCTGAATATCCATCCAAGCCATATATGAGGCCATACTTCGCTCCTTCTCTGAGACCTGCTTCTTCTAATAGGTATTTGAGGGGGACACCTGTCCAGACTATGTTTTTCACCGTCCATCCCGTCACACAGTGGAGGTCTGCCACGATTGTTCTTAATGGGTACCTGTCAAGGTCTTCTGGATATATTTGTAGGGGTTTTTCGACCATTCCGGCTATGATTATCCCTGTTTCACGGCAGTCGATGCATGGCTGGCCTAGGATACGGTATATGATCGGTGATGGTATCACGTATTGTCCGGGAGGTAGTTCTCTGCGGGGAGCGATGTATTCTTGGAAGTCTTTCTTAGGACTATATGTTTCTGGCTCAACATCTAGTTTGTGTACTAGTGCTTCGGGTATTGTAGCTACCGCTATTTCTCCATGATTATTCCTCGTCGCAATTCGTAGTGAGAGATAATGATTGCCTGTACTCATCCTGTAACGATATATTATGTGGGTAGTACCTATTGCTTCGTTCTCCGTGAAGACAGGTGGTGATACGTCTAGGTATTGTTTTATCCACTCCCATATCTTTAGGGCTACTCGATGGGCATCACTGATCGATCCTACTTCTTCGTCGAGACTACATAATACAGTATAGGCTATGCTCTTTGGCTGGAGGGCGGGAGAACTATATATTCTGCAATCCAAGGAATTAGGG
>JAADCY010000250.1 GCA_013154205.1 Thermoproteota archaeon
TGCACCCAGGAACCTGGCTCCGGCGATGTGGGCGGTTAGCCGTACCATATAGTAATTTGTAATATTATACCTTATATATTTATAATTATAAAAGTACAATACAGAATTAATAATACATGATAAAGTATTTGAATCATTTACAGTTACAAGGCTATATTTATTTCCCATCCGTATAGTATTGAACCTATCTAGTGATAATGAAGGTGTTGATTGGTGCGTGTATGCGGCTGGATAATCCGGAAGAAAGCCTTCGGCAAAATAGTAATCCTCGAGATCAGCGGGAATACTTCTTCTAGACCATACGTCTTAGCGCTTAAGAAGGATAGAGAGCCCCAGCTCTTTGAGCTAGCGAAAGAACTACCTATTGGGACCGCGCTGTGCTTCGAAGGAGAACTTGCCCCGGAGCAGAAGAGCAAGAGAGGAGTAGAATATATAGCTAGAGAGATCAAGGTTTACTCTAAGCCCCTAGAGCCCTTACCCGTTGATACTATTGGAAAAGTCCCAGCTCTCCTCGACACGAGGATCAAGTACAGGTATCTCCTCCTGAGAAACCCAGCTGAAAAAGCAATCTTCAAGATCAGAGAGTCAATGCTTAAAGCCGCTAGAGAATATTTTGTGAAAAACGGTTTCATGGAGGTACAGACGCCTAAGATTGTTGCTGCGGGTGCTGAGGGAGGAGCAACACTATTTCCAGTGAAGTATTTTGAGTACGATGCATATCTGAGCCAGAGCCCACAACTATACAAGCAGATGCTCATGTCAAGTATACCGCGCGTCTACGAGATCACACCCTATTTCAGAGCAGAAAAATTCGATACACCGAGGCATCTTAACGAGTCATGGGGTATCGATGCAGAGATAGGTTTTATTGAGTCAGAAGAAGATGTAATGCACGTGCTCGAGAACTTGATCGCATATATCGTTGACTATATCAGGAAGAATAACCAAGAAGAACTAGAGATCCTAGGCGTTGAGCTCAAACCCTTATCAGTTCCATTCAAACGTATAACATTCGAAGAAGCAGTAGAAATCCTTAGGTCAGAGGGGATAGAAGTACCTGAAGGAGAAGATCTGACCGAGGCGGCTGAGAAAAAGCTCGGCGAGATCATGGCTTCTAAAGGATACGATATATTCTTCATAACGAGATTCCCGTGGAGCGCTACAGGGTTCTACTATATGAGGAATGAGGACGGGACAACTCGGAAGTTCGACCTAGATTATAAAGGCCTCGAACTATCAAGCGGTGGGCAGAGAGAGCATAGATATGATAGATTAGTCGAGGCGCTCCGCGACAAGGGCCTCAACCCTGAAGGCTTCAAGTTCTATCTGGAGGCATTCAAGTATGGTATGCCACCACACGGTGGGTTCGGCCTAGGTGTTGAGCGGTTGCTTGTTAAACTCCTTGGCCTAAGCAATGTTAGGGAAGCGATCCTGTTTGTCAGAGACAGGAACAGGCTTGTACCATGAAAACATCCTAGAATAACACGTTTTATCCTTAAACCACATAGTTTCACTTCAAGAATACAAAAGTACTGGTTAAGGTGTTCTTGAATGAAGATCATACTCATAGGTCCTCCGGGTGCTGGGAAAGGAACCTATGCCAAGTACTTCAGCAAGAAATACTGTATTCCGCATATCAGCACGGGAGATATATTCAGGGCCGAGATAGCGAACGGCACTGAACTCGGTAAGAAGATAAAAGAATATGTTGAGAAGGGCCTCCTCGTCCCCGACGAGATAGTGATCGAGGTGGTTAAGAAGAGGCTGAGCCAGCCCGATACCCAGAAAGGATTCATACTTGACGGATTCCCAAGAACGATCAAGCAGGCCGAAGCGCTTGATCAATTCGCGAAGATCGACGCCGCAGTACACATATATATTGATATGGAAGAAGCCGTTAGAAGGCTCAGCAACCGTTATGTCTGCCCTAAGTGTGGTAGGTCATATAATCTATTGTTCAACCCGCCCAAAAACGACCTTACATGTGACGACTGTGGAACGAAGCTTATCAGAAGAAAAGATGATGAGCCCGAAATAATTAGAAAGAGATACAAGATCTACTATGAGACCTTTCAGCCAATCATAGATTACTATAAGAAAAAGAACATACTAATCGAGATCGATAACACGCAGGGAAGCGATAAAGGTATACCATTGCTGGAGAGAATACTGAAGGAGAAAGGCATACTTAGGATAGAGCCCTGCAATCCAGATGTATCGATAATCTAGACAGGAGGATAAAAGCTCCTTGATCCCGCGCCTTATATATATACAAACAAAATTTTATTCAAAAACACATGTGAAAAGAACTGGTCTCGACTCCTTCTTAAACAGAAATACTGAGCCGATAGAAATACTAAAATACAAAGTATTACTTGACGGTATAATACTCCAGGAGACCGGTACTACGAATTTACACATAGCAAGCGTCAATGATAAGGTCATTATCAACAGAGGATTTAACGAGTACTGTCACTGGCACAACGGTCCCCTAGATAGAAAAGATAATCCACTTGAAAGAACGTATTGTCTAAAACAACCAGTCAGTGAACTCGGCTTCTGTAGAGAACATCTACATAGTGATAGAGCGATCTATATCAAGTGTTTCGGAACAGCTGGTCTAGAAAGCATGAGAAACTGTATCGTATTAGATAAGAAATATGGTGAGAAAATAGAGTATGTTGTTTACCTTCTTAGCTATGGCCAGGACTCAGTTAAGGTTGGTACTACCCGTAGTTTTCGAGTCTACGAGCGCATAGCGGAACAAACACACGTAGTGGCGACGTTGCTTACGAGGACTAAGAGCGCTTATAGGGCACGAGACATCGAAGTCAGAGCAGGAAAACTACCATGGCTAACGGAGAGACCGCGGAGAAGCATTAAGAACGTGATCTCAAAGCCCATACAGCCCTCACTCTATAGGTTAAAGAGCTTCAGGGAGAAAACACTGCGTGCACTAAAAATACCTGGAGAACACGAGCCGATATACTTCCAAGTAGTCCCGGTTGACGATATCAGCTACTATATGAGAGCTAAAGAGACGCGATTATCAGACATAGATGGGAGAGAACTAGAAATACTCGGGTTCTGGGGAGGATATCTACTAGTTAGTGAGACCAGCACCAATAACTACTACTTGATAAAGTCAAAGGATCTACTCCATAAAGACACCGTCAAAATTATTTCTTAGAATTCCTCTTCTTCAGCCTTAGAACGGGCAGGCATCCACTACATAACTGTAGTTGGCGCCAAATACAATCTAGGCATGATGCCTCAGGATTCTTAACTGGTATTTTAAGGTCTTTCGGCAACTCTCCATACTCGATCTCATAAGCCACTAAACCATCGTTATAGAGCTGCTTCATGCGTTCTACAAAGAATATTATCTCCATCTTATTTTTAGCATAAACCATCGCTATAACATCGTGTGAGTTGTTCTTCATAATTCCTAGGACGCGGTTGCACTTGCTCAGCAACCTCAACAATTTTTCAGGATTCTCAACACTAAACCTAACGTAAGCAGCTACATTGCCAGAAAGTTTTATCGATACAAGTGGTTTGATCTCGAGTAATCCCTTGTCTATGAGCCTCTGTATTCTATTTCTTATGCTTGTATAACTGAGACCTGTGAGCTCGGAGAGTTTAACAAGGCTTACTCTGCCGTCCTTCGACAATTCTTTTATCAAGATGGCGTCCATGCTGTCAACGTTGTTGTTCGCCATAAGCGCTGGCACCGTTAAAGAGTTTCCGATAAACCCCTTATAACTCCATATGTTATTACATCATTTTTTCTTTAGACTGATATGGAGCCTAGTTCTGGGTTTTCCACTACGTGTTCCCGCTACTTCATAGTTTTCCTTCACGATAAGGCCGAGCCTATGGCTCAGTTTTCTCGCTAGTTTCCGTGCGGCACCTTGGCTATAGAAGTAAATATCTAGACCATTATGCGTCTCTATGGCCTCAATATAATCGCGACCCAGTCTGGGTTCCTTAAAGAACTCGTCCTCTATGACTTTCTTAATCTTGTCAAGATTTACTCCACGTATCTGTATAAGCGCCTCATATTCCCTGCTATCATACATTACGCATCTAGGACACTTGGTTGGCCTAAAGAATATTGTTAGTCTTAATGGGACTTTGAACGATGCTTCACCGTATTTACCAGCTATAATGATATCGATGTCTGTATGCCATGAAGGCGTTGAGGCAAATCTATACCCATCTATCTTGAGCTCGCTGACGCCTTCAGAATATCTTATCTTATCACGGATATAGTTATGCACGATGTAATCTATGGCTGATTCAAAACCATCTGTGTCGATCCATTTAAACCCGATCTTCAGCGAGCCGCAGACCTTGCATAAGTCGAAGTAGAATTTATCCTGCTCTAAACGTATGAGTTCTCCTCTCTTAATCCTGCACTTCAAACAAACAGAGCCTATTACGGGGTTATCTGGAGAATCCATGCTTCCACAGTAAACACAGAATCTAGTCAATATGAACACCGATAATATTGGTTGTCATGTACTGGTATATAATCCACGATAATGTAGTTGTTGTAACTGCTGTTATAAATCCGAGCAGTAACTGTGTAATACTATGTCTACGTAAAACATATCTTGAATACATGACAATGAGTGCAATGATCAAGAGTATTATCGAGTCAATATAGAGTCCTAGATAATATAGTGTCAGCGCGGGGCCCACGACGCCTATAGTGTGAAGACTAACTTTCGTCCATAGATTCAATAAGATCGCGACAATACTGTTCATGAGATATGCTAGGCTGAGAAACAATGGGTAGCCGGGCCAATACATCGCGAAGAAAACAACCGAGAACAGATAGTTCAGTATAACTAGGATAAAGGGCTTGAAACGATGCTTTTTCTCAGGATAATCCCATTCTATCCCATGCCTTAGAGCCCATAGTGTCGGTATTAATAAGGGAGCAATAGCAAGCGTAATGATCATCGTTACGAGTACCAAGTAATCACCGCCCATGCATAGCCAAGTCCTTACAGCGACATATAATCCTATGAATGGTGCTGAGAAAACCAGTGATACAGCAGTGGCGATATTTCTCAGCATTACATCCCACGCCTTATCGTTGATATTATATTCAGAAACTCTAGGAGTTCTCCTGTTTTTGTTCTTTACCCGAAGCCTTTTTTCCAAGCTTTTTCTTTCTCCATAAATTCCGTCTGTAAACAGTTAATGGGTTCTTGGCGCCGCAGTCCCCGACTATTGGGCATAGTCCTAGGCTTTTCATGGTTTGACAGCTGTATGGCATGTATTGTTTTCTACTTCCCCTTAGCCCCGCGATATGCTCAATCTGGTAACGCGCAATCTTCTCGTTGAAGTCAGGCACGTTTCTAAAGAGTTCTAGAATATCATCTACATCCATACCGATCCTTGCGAGGAAGGCTGTTATTGTAAAGCGGGCTTGATGAGAAAGGTTTTCTCCGGAGCGGAGTGCCTCAACTATTTTTGACATGCAGGGAGGGAATGATTCGAAATCGATTATACCTATAGCTTCGCTTTTTCCACCTTGTTCTATCGAAACATGTATTCGGTGCCAATTAGTCCTGCTCAGTATTTCTCTTGCTTTCTCAAGAATCGGTTTAAGTGCTTCTAGATCCACGTTGAGCTTATTGATTTGCTCTTGTATGTATATGGTTATTGCTTCTTCAAGTATTCTTGGAAAGACCTCCTTGTCTAGGTAAACATATCCTTTATGCACTATCTGGTTTACGATCCTATATTTCGGCTCTCCGGAGAGCCTTGCCGAGAATTTTAGATAGTCTTTAAAGTAAACTGCAAAAGGCTTTGATATGAATGCTAGTGTTCCACGTATTATTTTCACAGGTATTCTCGGAGGATTCCTCGTCTCAATAATATTTATCCCAAGCCTTCTAGCGATCGCGACCAGAGTCGGTATATTTTCATGTCTGAGCTTCTCATACGCGTGCTTAGAATACGCTATAGCTACACGGTTGATAAGCCTCCTATCGCCCAAAGCTTTAACAACTGATATTAATACATAGTATGCAACAACCTCTTCTTCGGCGCTGAGCTGGCCTCTACTAATATCTCGTCCTCTGATAATTCTTTCAAGCAGCGTTAATGCTCTCTTACCGATCACGTTCTCTGGATCAGCGAGAGTAGTGAAGGATGCTCCTGGCCAGCGATAATCTATTATCGAGTTAACGTCAGCAATGAATGGGTAGTAGCTGTAATCTATTATCACGGCCATAAGTGATTACCCTTCTAGAACCATAGTTTTGCTCAGAGGGGACGGATACCGCTCATCGCATACGCTCGCCCGATGGCGTACACATCACTGCGTCTAATCATTATCTTTTGATCACAAAGATAAAGGTTTATGGTATAAGCGGCGATCAGCGCTTTGGCCCCACATCACGGTTCAGGATACCTCCCGTATTGGGAGGTCCCCACTCATCATTTCCGCCAAAGAATAGTAACCCTGTTTTCCCTTAAATTATTCATTCTTTTATATCGAACACTATCTCTTCCCTACCGCCTACAAGGGTCCCGGGCTTTACACGAAACCATAGTCCACGCCCATTAGGGAGTATCTCGTAAGGAACTCCTACTTCTGCCTTGACTACTCTTGCGTTTACGGGAAGAAACCAGTAGACGATGTACTCGTACTCGGCTCTTTCTTCCTCATAGATATTCACGTATCTATTTATCCCCTTACGGAGTTTACCAGTAAACTCTATATTGAACACAATGTATGCATATCTCCCCCTCTCCTTAACACCTATGTTAACGTCTACTACGCGTGGATATACTCTCTCGTCGTTGATGTAGACTTCTTCTTGATCTAGAAAGTACTGCATGTTCTCTCCGAGCATTTTCAGTTCTTTGGACAAAGCAACGGGTCTCCTTAGAAGTCCTGCGTAGTACTTATCTGGATCATAATACTCGAATATGACTTCTTGGTCCACAAGCCCGTTTTCATGCATGAAGAATAGGCCGTATGCATAGACTGGGCGGGGCTCCATATGATCACCGTGAGCAGCGTATTTTAACCGTGAGGCCTTACTGCTTGTTCTTCTCCTCATACTCCTTCTTCAGCTTCTCATATACTTCGCGTCCTTTATCAGTTAGTTTAATTATGTTGTATTTCCCAGCCCTTATGATCTCCACGTATCCTTCTTCCATCATCCTCTTGACTCTGCGAGATATTGTAGATTTTGGTCTCCCGGTCAGCGTGACTAGCCTGCTCTGCTTTATTCCTTTATCACCAGCATCGCCTACGAGAAGTATTATGTGTTTAACAGTATCGTCGCTGAGAATATCGCCTGAGGGCATTGTTTCAATTTCTATCTTCCCACCACCCCTACGCATATATAGGGCTACTACGGCTATTGCCAGTGCTATTATGATCAAGCCTATTATGATGCCCCATGGACTTATACCTGTATAATTCGTAGCGGGCGTTGTCTTAGGATGGATTGAGGAGGTTGTTGGGGAGACGCTTGGCTGTATTGATGTTGTGGTGACAGTATGAGTCGGGGAGACGATCTGTTGTGATACGAGTGTTATTACATACATTAATGGCTGGTTTAGCCTGATTATCACGCAGTTTGTACCATTTTCTATCGAGACGGGTTTCGGAGCTACGTAGACACTATATTTTCCGAATATGGTTATTGTACCAGATAATGATGGGTAGGTGAAGTTTTCGAGATTAACAGTTACTGCGTATACTCCTATGGATACTTCATCGCTTATTCCTGAAACAACATATTCTATTGTAATCGAGGATGCATTATATGCCAATATGGTTAGAGTTAATTTTTTCTTATCGAAAGTGTAGAATAATTCGTTATTTCCATTACTCTTTACGTTCACGATCGTTATGTTTTTACCCGGTATGACTGGAACAGTTATGTTGGCCATTTGAGAGCCTGTTAGTGGTGGGCTCAAATATATTGTTTCAACAACGTATGATACATCAGTCACAGGATCTATATTCATTGTAAAACTGACGCGTGATATACTGATAGAAACACTACTAGCTAAAGATGCAAGCAGCAATGGAGTAATCATCAATGTAAGCGCTATTACTACTTGCCTTTGCATCCTTATCACTGATTCTTACTTGGTCTACATAAAGTTTTGATCCCTCATGTGCATATTTAAGTATAATTGAATAATAGATTGACTTCTATGACTCTGTTAGTTATTCTGAGAAACTGTTCTTTATTGTAAAAATAGTTTGTATAGAGTAAAAATTACCTCCTATGATGATGTTGCATGAGCACATGCATAACTATGGTTGATCTAAACAATTTTACGAGGTCTACATGTGAGCCTGTAGCCTTATTAATTTCATGGCTAACTGTCGTTAGGACAATGTCCAGTAACTTAATACCTGTTGCGCCGGTTACATTATTTAGCCTATATGTTATGTTCTTAATATGTTCGTAAAGCTTGACTGGGTTCAATAAATTGTTCTCTTCACGCCATTTCATTACTGCTCTAGCTGTTCCCGGGTATCCGCTAGCCATTATCACTACGCTTGTAGCTATTTTTGCAATAGTATCTAATGATGCATGATTGATCTTCTCAGCCACGATTCTTGCTTCTCTATGAATGGCTATTCTAATTTCTGCGATTCTCCTTTCCTTTATCATAGCGATGATACGCTCCCTAACAACGGGGGGCAAGTGACTAATGACCTTCTTTATAACAACGGGGTTTATCTCGACTCTACGTATTAATGTTAGAAGGTCTACTGGGTGCTGGAAGCCTAGCTTCTGCGCTACAGATGATATTATTATTAATCCATAGGACTTAACGAGCGTGTTATATGCTTTTATCGCCTCTGCTAGCGCAGCTTTGACAAAGCCGTTCTTCAATAGCTTTAATGCGGTCTCAGCCTGCCCACCCGCAATTATGGCGTTTATCTTTAGCTCTGGCGGGAGAACTATACTGTTATTTTCAGCTATTCTAGCTGCTTTACCCACTATGTTTTTGAACTCATCTATTAGCCTGATTACTGCAATAACAGTGTTGTTCGTAACGGTTCTGTTCTCCCCTAGATTGTTATTGATAGTCTTCTGTAATACAATATATGCTGTTGCAGGAGATAAACCGAATATCAGTGCTGCCTTTATCGCCAAGTGTTTCGCGAGGGTCTGGTTCGTTGAAGCAATATGTTCTGCTTCGCTGAGAAGAGCATTTCCTTTCTCAATTATAATCTTTGCAAGAGTCACATTGTAGCTTAACGCCCAGTTTAAGACAGGCATGCTCTCATTTCGGACCAGATACGCTATTTGCAATGCTTTATCATACGTTATGTTTTCCGATAATAGTTTGTCTATACTATTACCAGTTGTACTTGGTTGTGTGTTAGTACTACTTGAGGCATTGGTCAGAGGCGCAAGCGCTGCCGTGGAGAGCGATAACGCTATTATTGCAACTATTAGTAGTCCGATCGCTTTGATCATACCCTTCATGCCTGGTCACCAGTGAGCTTCTTTATGTACCTGTTTATAAAAGGGATATTACGGAACAATACATGGCTCCAGCCGTGTAACCAT
>JAADCY010000027.1 GCA_013154205.1 Thermoproteota archaeon
TTCCTAGGTGTTTGAAGAGCTCTGGATGCTTTAGGGGTAGCTCGACTATCTCTCTTATCTTCTGCTTAGCCTCTTCAAGATCACCGATGTCTTCCCATGTAACCTTGGGTATTCTCTTTGCTCTTTCAATGACTTCTTTCTGGACAGGTTCTTCTTTGATCTCTATCTCGGTCGAGTCGGTTACGTAGACTCTGTAGCTCGGCTGTGCCGATACTACTATGAGTTTAATGGTTGCTCCGAAGACTGGTATGATTATCTCTTCACCGCGGCTGATGGGCTTCCTTATCAGGAACTGCTTTACATATTCTACAAAGTCGGGCCCGAATCGAATGGGCTCCGTAGGTGCTAATACTACTCTTGTAGCGGGTTCAACTCGTGTCTTTCTAACAGTTACTATGTCGCCTACACCAACGCCTATCGCTGCTCTCATATATCCATCTATTCTAATGATCTCTTTCCCTTCATCTTCCGGATATGCTGGCCATACTTGCGCTATGATGCTTCCCTTGGGTCCTGTGATCTCTATGAAGTCGCCTGTTGATACGCCAAGTCTCTGCATAGTCCTTCTACTGATCCTTGCTATTTTTCTACCTACATCACGCTGTCTGGCCTCAACCACTCTTAGTTTTACTTCTCTTTCACCGGACATTTTGATCGCCTCATACGAGTACTTGTTCTCTGTATTAACTTATGCAACCGTTCCTATTATTGTAATACTATACCTCTTTATATAATCTTGTCTCATAGTATGAAACATTATTATGATATTCGGAAAATAACTAAATAACACCTATAAGAGTATAATATATGTGAGAGAAGTATATAATTAATTAAAAAGTATAAGATAAACTGTAAAAGTGAGGGTGAGACAATGGTCGAGAGAGTTAAAACAGGCATACCAGGATTCGACGAGATAGTATATGGCGGAATACCAAAGCGCAATGTGGTACTGCTAAGCGGAGGGCCAGGAACAGGAAAAACAATATTTGGTCAACAGTACCTCTGGAACGGACTCCAGATGGGAGAGCCTGGAGTATATGTAGCGCTAGAGGAACACCCTGTACAAGTGAGAATAAATATGCGTCAGTTCGGATGGGATATTCGATCTTATGAACAACAGGGATATTTCGCTATAGTAGACGCATTCACGGGTGGAATCGGAGAAGCTGCAAAGAGAGAAAAATATGTTGTAAGAGACCCGACAGATGTTGGCGAGCTAATCGATGTGCTCAAGACAGCTATCCGTGATGTAGGAGCGATGAGAGTAGTAATAGACTCGGTCTCAACATTGTATCTCACAAAGCCCAGCGTTGCTAGAAGTGTAGTACTCCTACTGAAACGCGTATTATCAGGCCTCGGAACTACATCAATACTAATATCTCAGGTAAGTGTCACAGAGAGGGGGTTCGGAGGTCCCGGCGTAGAACATGCAGCTGACGGTATTGTAAGACTTGACCTAAACGAGTTCAACGGCGAGCTCGTCAGAAGCATCATAGTATGGAAAATGAGGGGTACGAAGCACAGCATGAGGAGGCATCCGTTTGAGATCACTGATAAAGGGATAATAATATACCATAACAAAGTACTTAGAATTCGCGGGGCATCCGTGGTATTTGAGCAAATATAGCGCCATATACATTAAACTATAAATTTGTTGCACAGAAAGATAATGCCGGGATTATAAGAAGCTATCTTTTTATATCGTTCATCTACGCCTAGATATTTATAGGTTGACCATAAAATGATGAACCCAATGAGAGTTCATGGTTATTATAGATATTCTTGTCCTAATTGTGAAGGAGTAAATAATGATGTAAGATTAATTTATAAAGCGCCTTGCCAGAAGTGTCTTCCCCCTCAGCTATTTATCAAATTGAAAAAAGAAATACCAGGCAAGGATTATTCATTAATTATTAAAACTTATTATGAGAATGTTTCAGATCCCAGGGGAATCAAAAAGCTTTACCTGTTTAACGAAAAAGTCCAGGAATTTGAGGAATTCTTTAAGAAAGCTACTGGAGGCTATAGATTCTGGAGTGCTCAGCGTACATGGGCTAAAAGAATACTTAAAGGTAAATCCTTTAGCATAATCGCGCCGACCGGTATGGGCAAGACGATGTTTGCACTAGCTACTGCTCTTTATTTCTCTAAAAAACAATTACATTACCATAAAAACGACCGCGTTGAGAGACCGAAATGCTATCTTGTCTTCCCCACAACACCGCTCCTCTTACAAGCAGAGAAACGTTTGAAAACACTTGCTAGCAATGCAGGTATCAAGCTGTGTAGCGAAGAAGATGAGGATAATCCAAAGTGCTTAAAAATAATAACTTTTCATGGAAAAATATCCAAGAAGAAAAAGGAAGAATATATGGAATCCATAAGAAAAGGAGACTTCGACATACTATTATCTACAAATATGTTTATGCATAAAAACTATCAGGAGCTTGTAGGAAAACGTTACTCGTTTATCGCTTTAGACGATGTCGACGCTATACTACGGAGCGGTAAAGCGATCCGAATACTATTCTACATATTGGGGATATCTGATGAAGAAATCCAAGAAGCCCTCGAATACATAAGACTCAGACAACGCCTAGCTTTCCCATTGAAAGAAGAGGAAAGAAAAGAGATCGAAAAACGCCTAAGGGAGCTCGAAAAAACAATTGAGAAAACTAGAAAGAGAATAAAAACAATTGTTCTAGTCTCAAGCGCTACTGGTAAGCCTAGAGGGATTTATCCAAAGTTATTCAAGATACTATTGGGGTTCGAAGCTGGTAGTAGGCCTGAAGCAATCAGAAACATAGTAGATACCTATAAGGAGATTACGGATTCAGCCGATGAAGAAGTCCTTTCGATCATTAGGAAACTCGGCGATGGTGGACTAGTTTATGTACCAATAGATAAAGGTATAGAGTACGCTGAGCACTTGGCGGAGCTTTTGAGACAAAACGGTATCAGAGCAGAAGCGTTTCACGCTAAGAAAGCCGTTAAACTACTCGATCAGTTTGCTAATGGAGAAATAGATGTACTTGTTGGTGTTGCAACGTATTACGGTGTAATGGTGCGTGGAATAGATCTTCCCTGGAGAGTTAAATATGCTGTATTCGTAGGTGTTCCACGCCACAAGTTTAGCACCAGGCTTGAAAACCCACGTCCCATAGACATTATCAGGGTTCTCTCCATACTCAGAGATGTTCTCGAGGGCGAGGAAAAACAGAAAGTAGAGATAATGATAGGAAGAATATCCAATCGGCTTAGAAGACTCAGCCAAGCCGCCCTACGTATGTTGTCGGAAGAGTTCCAGAAATACCTTAGTGGTGAAGGAGTAGAGGAAACACCTCTTCTAAGAATGCTTATAGAAGCCCTAAACTATGCGAGGAAGCTATTGGCTGATCCTGAGATACAGAATAGATTAATGCAGCTCCCCGATATAGCGCTTGTAACCGAGGAGGGTAAAACCTACATCCTTATTCCCGATACGGCCACCTATATCCAAGCCAGCGGACGTACATCAAGGCTATATCCAGGAGGTATTACTAAGGGACTCTCAATCATACTTGTAGATGATAAAAGACTCCTCAACGGCCTCGTTAAGAGGATGAGATGGTTATTTGAAGACTTCACGATCAAAGAGCTCAGCGAGATAGATCTTGATAAACTAATAGATGAAATCAATAAAGAGCGTGAAAAAGTCAAGAAGATTCTCGAAGGCTCTATCAAGGAATACAAGACGTTAGAAATATCTAAGTCAGCGCTCTTAATAGTAGAATCACCAAACAAGGCTAGAACCATAGCAAACTTCTTCGGTAAACCCTCAACTAGGATCCTAGAGAATGGTATGGTAGTATATGATGTTACAACAGGCGATTATGTCTTAACTATAGTTGCGAGTATAGGCCATGTATACGATCTAGTTGTAGATCAAGGATTTAGAAACTATGGAGTACTAAAAATAAACAATTACTTCGTACCAGTCTACACTGATATCAAAAGATGCAATAAATGCGGCTACCAGTTTACAAACGAAGAAAACAAATGCCCTCGTTGTGGCTCAAGAGATGTGTCTAGAAAAATAGATATAGTAAAAATGCTTCGTGAACTCGCCAACGAGGTCGACATAGTATTCATAGGTACAGACCCCGATACAGAGGGCGAGAAGATAGGCTGGGATCTTAAAGTCCTACTAGAACCATATACCAGTACTATAAAGAGAATAGAATTCCACGAGATAACGCGTAAGGCAATACTAAATGCTATCAGAAACCCGCGTGACTTCGACCTTAGGTTAATAGAAGCACAGATCGTTAGGAGGATTGAGGATAGATGGCTTGGCTTCGCCTTATCGGAGAAACTATGGTATGATTTCTGGCCCTATTATTGTAATAGATTCATAATACCGAAGCTACTCAACGCGATACGTAGAGGTAAAAAGGTACAGCTGATCAATTGTTGTGAAACTATAAACAGAAATCTCAGTGCGGGCAGAGTTCAGACTCCAGTCCTTGGATACATTATTGAGCGTTATGATCAGAGCCGTAACCCACGTAAATATGGATTACTGAAATACATAGGTTATATAGGCGAATTATCATTAGCGTTTGAACTTGTCCAAGAAGAGATTGAAAAACTCGGATTGGAGACACCGGGAGATCTTATTGGTAGAAAGGTTATCGTAAAAGAAATAGGCGAAGAAATAGTAGACGTTAACCCACTACCTCCGTTTACAACAGATACTCTGCTCGAAGAAGCCAGCCGTGTGCTAGGTCTCCCTGCAACGAGGACTATGGAGATAGCACAGGATCTATTCGAACTTGGTCTGATAACATACCATAGAACAGATAGTACGAGAGTAAGTGATGCAGGCATAAATGTCGCACGCCAGTATCTCGAGGAAAGATACGGCGAGAAATATAAGGAGTACTTCAAGCCCAGGACTTGGGGAACGGGAGGTGCTCACGAAGCCATAAGGCCCACTAGACCGATAGATCCTGATAGACTTGTACAGCTCTTAAAGGAAGGTGCAATCATACTTGCTAAACCTCTCACAAGACAACACATAGCAGTTTACAGGCTGATCTTTGAGAGGTTCATAGCGAGCCAGATGATCCCTGCAAAGCTAAGGATGCAGAAGATAGAGATCCAGATAGACGGTGTAACTAAGACTCTTGAAAGATATGTTGAGATAATCGAGAAAGGATTCCTCGACATATATAATATCATAAGAATAGAGGAGCGTGTGAAGCCAGGAGAATACACTATAAGTGATGCAAGAGAATTAAAGCCCCCACTAGCAAGGTATCATGACGTGATCAAATGGATGAAAGAAAAAGGCATTGGTAGACCGAGTACATATGCAAAAATTGTGCAGACACTTATAGATAGAAAATATGTTAAGATCACAAGCAAGGCCAAAGCGCTAATACCTACAGAAAGAGGAATAATGGTGTACGATTTTCTCACAAAATACTTCGGCGACGTCGTAAGTGTAGACACAACGAGGACTCTAGAGGAGAAGATGAAACAGATCGAAGAAGGAAAAGTTGATTACCAAGAAATACTTGCCCAGCTATACGATGAGGTACTAAATAAAGTTATCAATAGGGATAGTGGCGAACTACGCAGAGAGGTGTGTCCATCATCAGAGTAGAGATTGTCGGTGAAGCCGAGGATTATGGAAGAAATGCTGTCGCCATTGTCCATCTAAACATATATGAGTACGCGAAAAAGCATAACTTGGATCATGCAAAGAACATACTTCTTTTTGTACGAGAACAAGATGTTAGAACAATTATACTTCCGTACATGCAGCCCTACGGTCCAGTGATCGATGAAATATCGCCTAATGATAGAAGAACTATACGGAAGTACGCTTTATCGGTCAATGATCCATATATTCTAACCCTAAACATGATCGCACGTAACTATGGTCTAAACATTGTTGTAGCTGGAATAATAGAGAGAGCGGGCTCAAAAATATATGTCTCATCAATACTAATATCGCCTTACACTCAGTCCTCGATGATTAGAAGACGTAAAATCATAATCAAAGATCACGAGAAAAAACTAGGCATAAGCCCCGGTAAAACCATAACACCTCTGAAAGTTAGGGATACTATCATCGCGAATATCCTTGATGATGAATTCTACGTACCAGAGATGATCAGGCTAATGCTTCTCGAGAACTCATCTTTTATCCTATATGGTTATAGCCAGAGTAGCCCGCCTAAGAACATAACTAATCTTGTACGCACTTACTCCTATGTTTTCTCTGTACCAGTAATTGTTCCGGGCTCAATAATTTATTATAGAAATAAAATACTTCACGTTACACCCACGATAGTAGCAGATTCTGAGGGAAACATAATATATAAGTACATTGGCGAAGAACAAAAAATAATTATTATTCCGGAACACTTGTTCGTAACACCATATTCTGCCAAGGTTAACATGGATACGTTAAAATTAATTGCTAGAAAATATAGAACCATTCTCTGACTAAGTGTAGAAAAAATTGAGAGGGGAAAAATATGGCTATTGAAGAAAAAGTTGTTCCGCTCAAAACAAAAACACTTAATGATCTTATACGTTTAGCCGCTGCAACAGCTGGTCCTCAGGGTATGACATATATATTGAAGTTTCATGATGAAAAAGGAAGGCTTGTGCTTGGTGTACTAGGTGTTTTCAGAGATTATTATAAGTATTATGGTGTGCCTATGCTTTACTACTATGTTGTTGATAATAATATTAGAAATATTGTTGAAGAGTCTAATTATATTATTGTATCTACTGGCGAAGAAAGAATCGAGTTCTCTAAACATCCGAAACCCGGGCTCTCTATACCGTTAATCTATCTTGCATCTAAACCTGCCTTTATCCCTGCCCTAGAGTAGAGGGCTTATTGTTTTTCTCCATGTATAATTCTAACAGGTATTCCAGGAGGGTTTATTGTTTCTAATTTTTTAAAACCGATCATTTTGAGATCATTATATATGCGTTTAATATAATATGGGTTCTTCCCTGCAAACATTGATATTGTTCCACCTTTCCTAAGCAGTTTATAAAGAGTGCTTAAGAAACTATATGAGTATAATCTTGTATTTTTGCCAGGATTAGGGCCGCCATCATGAATTATATGATCGTATTTTTCATTATTCCTTAGCAGGATTTCTATGATCATGAATGCATCATTTAGAAATATGAGTGTTTTATCGTTCTTTAGACTATCTGAAAAGTACTGATAGGGGTTCCGATATAATGCTATTCCTAGTATGATAGGGTCTATTTCGGTTGTATGGATAATAGCGTTTTTGTTCATATATCTGACACAATAATTTGTTCTTCCAAGACCTGTTCCTATTTCCAGTATTCTATTGGCGTATGTCGTTTTTTCAGCCCATGCTATATAGCATCCGAGAGTAATAACACGGTAATCGTCCTGGCCAGGTTTCCTTAGGTAGCCAAGCCCTCCTGTTGCTTTATCGATGTAATCCTCAATATCCTTATAGCTCATATGAAATATTTTGTTAACGTAGGCGATATAAGCTGTTTTCCTAGCAATACGGTCTGCTTTCCTATAGTTCCTACGTAGTAGGTGAGCAAATGTACAAAAAGGTGGTTGCATTACCTGGTCCTTACAATCATTCTTTTACCCATAACTATCCAGTACTCAACCTCTACTCCGGGCTGAAGTTTTTCTCGTAGTTTTTCGTCTTCGGGCTTTTCTACTTCGAATGTGTCGAAGGTCTCCATATCCATTATCTGTACCATATCACCCATATCAGCTATGACCTGGCCTACGCGTTTTTCTATGATTGGCACTTCGACTCTCTGGTCTACTGGCGCGACAAGGGTTCTCTTGTTGCCTGTGAATAATCCTATGGCGACGACATGGGCTTTTGCGCTTCCATGTTTTCCTGTCTTGGCTTTGCTCATTTCAACTATTCTACATGGTTCGCCATTAATGACTATGAAGTTTCCTGGTTTGAGCTCTCCGAGTGTTGCATATGTTTTGCTCATGTATATTCACCCTCTCGGCATGGAATCTTTATTCGTAGAATCATTTAGAGTGGTTCGCCATATTTATAGGTCTCTTTCTCCACAGACCCTTCAAGATATATCCTAGATCTTTGCTTAGTTTTACTGAAATTTCTCGGAATACTTTCTTGTTTCTGAAATATGATAGATGCAGCTCATATAGATGCATGGCGGGACATATCATACATCCTATTCTTGTAAATCCCTTGTTATAAATAGGGTTTATATCAATATTTTTATATATAGATAATAATTGTGCTTCTAACCTAGTCCAATTAAGAATTGGTAGGGCTCTCCTGATCCCTGGCATGAATCGGCTAGTGGTAATCCTCTTCATGCGCTGCCGAGTAGTGCTCTCGTACCTCCTAATCCCTTCAAAGACTAATCTGATATTATGCCTAGTATAGTAGTTGTAGAGAGGCTTTATCTTCAGTTCACCTGTGCACCACCTATTATTCCTAGTTGGTAGCTCTTTCTTCTCCTCGATCAACTCGATAAAGGATTTTTCTCCATGAACTATCTCGAACGTTACCCCTAGTTTCTCGGCGATTTTCTCGGCGAATCTTCTTGTCTCGGGGAATTCAAGCCCTGTATCAGAATAGACTGCTACAATATTCTTAGCTCCCAGTGCTTCTGCTACTAGGTAGAGAGTTATGGTCGAGTCAATACCACCTGAATAAGCTACTGCATAAGGTGGGCTGTACTTATACGCTACGTTCTTAATGAAAGCGAACGCCTCATGTATTAATGTGTCTAGATAAGGCCTGTTCGCATCGGCGATATCGTGGGGATCGGTTGGTGGTAGATCCTTGAAAACATTTGGAGCTATATCCTTGACTTTGCACTTATTGTTTCTATTTCGACATATACCGGCGTATCTGCCTGCGAGGAAGACAATATATCTTGTACGGTGCTCGCCCGGGATCTCAATGTATTTACCCTTGAGCCTCCTGGTTTTAGGCGTTATAATGATAGGTTCATCTATGTGCTTGACGAGTATTGACGCTAGTGCTCCGGTGGGGTAGAATAGCCATCCCTCTCTCGTAGAGTACAACATGACGCCATACTTTACGCCGTCACACCATACCTCCGTAGCGTATTCTCCGTATTCTGATGGTAGCCTCCTACATATGGGTGTTTTTGTCGTAGTATCTAATCCTACGTCTGTATCTCTTCTAATGAGCCTGGAAATGAGTTCTTTCTCGTATTCTGAGCATAGCCAGACATCGTTCTTGCTAATCCTAATTAGAGGTTTTCCTTTATTCAGCAATGGCGTGTTTCCGGCTATATCCCATCCTATGTATTTCAGCATTATTCCAGCCACTTTTACTCTGAAGATTTAGTTGTTTCTCCACATTTGCTGGTTGTCTTAATCTTCTTTTCTATCAAGTCATGGAAGAAATACCATGCGGCGAATACTGCTATTAGTGAAGCTATACCGAT
>JAADCY010000248.1 GCA_013154205.1 Thermoproteota archaeon
TATGTGTGGGAACGAATTGAATAAACATGTACAAAAATAATAGAATGGAGACCGGGTGATCAACCTTTCCCTCCAAAGACCTCCTATCACCAAAGGGAAGTACTGTCCTACTCATGGGTAACGAGGCTATAGCGCGTGGAGCGCTAGAAGCAGGAATATGCTTCGCAGCCGCATACCCTGGAACCCCCAGCACAGAGATAATGGAAGCGCTCGCAGCAGTAGCTAAAGACGCTGGAATATATGTTGAGTGGAGCACCAACGAGAAAGTAGCTTTTGAAGCTGCTTACGCGGCGGCTATGAGCTACGTGAAAAGCCTAACAACAATGAAGCATGTTGGAGTAAATGTTGCAGCAGACATACTCATGAGCAGTGCTTATGCAGGCGTAAACGCTGGTTTCGTCGTAGTCTCAGCTGACGATCCAGGACAGCATAGTAGCCAGAATGAACAGGATAATCGATGGTACGGTATGCATGCACATATACCAGTCGTAGAGCCCGCTAGCCCCCGTGACGCGTATAGGCTAATTAAAGCAGCCTATATGCTGAGCGAGAAGTATAAACATCCAGTACTCTTCAGGTCGACGACACGTATCAGCCATACAAGACAGCCCGTAACCTTCGAGGAAGACATACCAGTTGAGAAGAAATGCAAGGGCAAGTTTGACAGAGACATTGAGCGATGGGTGCTAGTCCCAGCTCATGGTAGGAAGCAGAAGAAGAGAATGATGGAAGTATGGAGGAGAGTTGCGGAAGAAGAAGGAGTAGAGCCATTCATAAAGATCATAAATCCCGGTATGAAGAAAGCGATAATTGCTGGCGGCATAGCCTACAGCCACGTAATGGAGGCTCTAGAAGTACTCGGTAAGAAGGACGAGTACACGGTTGTCAAAGTAAGTCTTCCCGTGCCACTACCTTATAAGCCGATACTGAAAGTCCTCAAGGAATCACAAGAGATACTGGTCGTCGAAGAGCTAGACCCTGTTCTCGAGATGCAGGTCAAGAAACTAGCGTATGAGAACGGTGTCGAGTTAAAGATTCATGGTAAAGACTATGTTCCAATCAACGGCGAGCTAGACCTAGACAGCGTTGCTAGATCAATACTTTCATTCGAGGGAAGAGAGCCTGTAATGCCGTGGAAACCATTAGAACCACTACATCTGGAACCACCGGTCCCGGCTAGACCACCGGTAATGTGTGCTGGCTGCCCTCATAGGAACACCTACTATATCATAAAGACTGCGGCGAACAAGGCAGGCCTTAAAGACCCGATATTTACTGGAGACATAGGGTGTTACACGCTAGGATACGAGCCGCCATTCTATACTCAGATGACAAGCCTTGAAATGGGAGGAAGCATAGGCGTAGCCCATGGCCTCAGCAAGGTAGTCGACGAACCAGTTATAGCCGTCATCGGAGACTCGACGTTCTATCATGCAGGACTTCCGCCAAGCGTTAACATCATATACAACAAGGGCCACGCCGTAATACTGGTTCTCGACAACCAGTACACAGCTATGACCGGGCACCAGCCACACCCGGGCACAGGCTTAACAGCCATGGGCGAGCCTGCGGTGAGGGTGCCCATAGAGAAATTGCTTGAGACTATGGGTTACAACACCTATGTGATCAACCCGATGAACGTTAAGGAATCAATAAACATAGTGGCGGAAGCGCTGAAGAAGTATAAAGAGGGCGAGCAAGTAGCGATTGTCTCAAGGATGAAGTGCGCTCTACAAGCAGTACGTAAGGCCAGGAAAGAAGGCATCAAGCTACCAGTATACCACATAGTCGAAGACAAGTGCACGGGATGCATGGTATGTGTAAAGCTCCTAGCCTGCCCAGCCATAGTCGTGCCTAAAGGCGCTAAGAAGCCGAAGATCCTGCCAGAACTATGTGTAGGATGTGGCCTATGTGCACAAGTATGTCCGTTCAAGGCGATCGAAGTGTTTAAGGAAGGATCACCGAACTGGCTCGAAGCATGGAAATAAAGGGGTGAAATAAGGATGGCCAGGTATAATATACTCGTAACAGGAGTTGGAGGCCAGGGCCTCCTAACCCTAGGAAGAGTAGTTGGTAATGCAGCCATACTCGCAGGAATAGATGCGACAATAGCCGAGACCCATGGGTTATCACAGAGAGGTGGAAGCCTAATAGTCCAGATAAGACTGGGAGACGGTGAATCCCCATTAATACCGAGAGGTGCAGCCGATCTAATAATAGGCATGGAGGTCTTAGAGACTGCGCGAAGAATAGTTTATGCTAACAAGAACACTAGGATAGCGATGAACAAGTTCCTATGGCCGCCCCCGCTGACGGATTACCCCGATCTCGATCAGGTAATTAGCAGGATAAAGGAGACAGGAGTAAAGCTCTACATGATAGACGCTAACAAGCTCTCCGAAGAAGTAGTAGGATCAGTTATATCAGCCAACATGGTGATGCTGGGATTCGCCTACGCCGTCGATGATGGCTTGAAGAAGCTGTTCGAGAAAGAACACTTCCTTAAAGCTATGGAGAGAGTATTCAGAGGAAAAGCAGTGGAGCTCAACAAGAAAGCGTTTGAGAAAGGATATGAAGAAGGCTTAAAGCAAGTCTGATTTTTTCCTCAAACTTATTATTCTCTTCTTGGATGGTGTTATTGAGGCCTGCACAACTCATACATCTTCCAACTATAGAGTGTACCGTGTTAAACAGAATCAACCGTTTTGTAGTCAGGATAATGATCGATGGTAAAGAATCGCTAGCACATACCAATAACACTGGCAGGCTTAAGGGCTACCTTGAAAAAGGAACACTTTGTAGATGCCTGGAGAAAAAAGGAGGTAAGACCAAGTATAGATTGGTCGCAGTATCTGATCCCGTGACAAAAGATCATAGGTACGCTCTTATTGATACTTGGATACAGATGATGGGATTTGAGAAATCATTAGAATTAGGACTACTACCTGTTCTTACGGGATGCAGTGTTAAACACCGGAACCCGAGAATAGGTGAGAGTATGTTAGATTATGAGCTCTCCTGTAAGAATAGAAGAGTATATATTGAGATCAAAAGCGCTGTCCAGAGAATAGACCATGTTATCGCATCGTATCCTGATGCACCATCCCTTCGTGGTAGAAGACATTTCAGAGAAATAATAAGTCTCCTAGAAAAAAGCGTGAATGCAGGAGTTGTTTTCATCGCAGGAATACCGTCTGTTGAGGCCTTTATGCCTAACGATAATGTAGACCCTATGATCAGAGAGTTGCTGAGAGAGATAAAGAGGCGAGGAGGACTAGTAGCGGGTATATCCATGTATTATGATACAATTAAAGAATCGGTGCTGCTGGAAAACAATAACTTGGCGATCCTGCTTTGAAGACCGAGTACCTGGCTTCACTAATATCGTCGGCTTTCGCGCTAGAAGCCCTAGCTCCCAAACCCGGTAATGTACATCCATTCACAGGTATCCGTAACAACATGGTATACGAGGACTTCGTGTTAACAGCGAATATTGTGCAACCATACATTGCCAGATGTATACGACGAGGTTATTATCGGCGGAGAACACGTGCATTATTCGCTGACCTCTTAAGAAAAGCGCTTGAAAAAACTATTATCTCTACGGGTTCCAATACATGTCTGGGCTCATTACTTCTCGTCATGCCAATATCTTATGGAGTAGGTAAGATCTTAGCTGTAGGGAGACAACTGTCCGATATCGAGTTATTATTGAGGGAAGCCCGTAAAGTAGTGACTTCCTCCACGGTATGGGATGCTATAGAGTTTTACCGCGCCGTCCGGAAAGCCTCGCCAAGCTATATCAGAAAAACAGATGATGTTGGTGAACAAGTAAATGTGTGGGATCCACAATATGTTAAGAAACTATTAGAAAAAGGAGAAGGACTAGGTGTTATCCTAGAGAAAACCTGTCCAAGAGACGTGATAGCGTGTGAAGCCGTCACATATAATCAAACATTAAAGACAGCTAGGTTCATAGAGAAAAGACTCATTGTACATGGAGATTTTAGGAGAGCGGTAACAGAAGCATATCTTCTCATCTTATCGGAAAACATAGATACTATGGTTTTACGCACTAGAGGAGAAGAAACAGCTGTTTATACATCCAGACTCGCATCCGAGGCTCTTGATAGAATACTTCGTGCCGATGACGAGTCCTGGATGGATGAGATAAGACTAATTGATATAGGGTTCGAACGCAAAGGTATATGTCCTGGCTCAACAGCTGATATCATAGTTGCTGCGTTAGCCGTATTATTAATAAGTAATCATAACAAACCATACACGATCTATAAGACACTATAGAGTGCGGTGGACGGGTATTGATGTTTAATCTCGGAGACCTGATCACAGCGGTGTTTATGTTATTTGTAGTTATAGATGCTCCGGGTAATGCACCGCTCTTCTATTTCTTCACAAAGGATCTTGAGCTGGATCGACGAATAAAAACCATAAGGAAAAGTATTCTTGTCGCTACAGGCATATTGTTCTTCTTCGTCCTTGCAGGAGACCTTGTCCTCCGTTATCTAGGAATAACAGTGGATGATTTCAAGATTGCTGGTGGAGCAATACTTTTCATATACGCTGTCCTCGGAATACTCGGGCACACCGAGGCCGAGGAAGTGTCAAGTGACGACCTTGCAGTAGTACCCCTAGCAACGCCGTTACTGGCAGGTCCAGGCGCGATAACAGTGATCATATACATAAAGTATGCAATGGGATTCTTAATAGCTCTTGCAAGCCTTGCGATCAACATGGTGATAGCCTGGATACTACTAGAGAATGGAGGACGACTATTATCTATGCTTGGCAGACACGGCAGCATGGTGTTAAGCAAGGTTCTCGCAATACTGCTCGCCGCTTACTCCATAGCGCTGATAAGAGAAGGTATTATGGCTTTCATGCATTAGAAGAACATATACGGATAATAGATGAGTTCATAAGGGTATGACTAAGTATAAGCACTATCCGGAAAACAAGGGATAAGGTGTATAATAATGGCGGATGAACTACCAGAATCAATCAAGCTTAAGCTCCTAAAGAAAATGATGTCATCTCTGAAAACGTCTGGAGAACAACAGGAGAAGAAAGAAGAAATTGATCCCGAAAAACTGGTTTGGAGCAAATTATCTGATGAGAAAGCAGTTGAGCTTATGCGTAAGGCAAAGGCTCTATATCCTGCGAAATACGAGTATGCGATACGTGTGTTAGCATATCTTATTCAGCATGGAGAACTAGATGAACTCGATGGATATACTACGCTGGTTCTACTGAATAGGCTCGGCGTACCGGTGAGGCCTGATCTGAGGATTAAGTTCGTTAAGCACGGAAAAGAAGTTGATATGAAGGAGTATTTAGAGTAATAACATAGTTCTTCATCTATATTCTATCTATAAGTATATACCATTTATACAGAGCAAAGCTTTATAACCCAATCAGTATTCCATGTGCATTTATAGGTAAAGAGGAGGCCAGGCCTAAGCTTTGAAACTCCGTTCTGAATACCTGTATCAGCACATGTTTAGAAAATCAGAAGGATTCGAAGAAGTTCCTCGACTGCGAAAGATGAAAACCAATGACATAGTTAAGCGAATAGGAGTATTGTCTCCGAATAGGATCTTTATCCATAATTATCCGATCAGCAATCCATCGGCGCTCTTCAATCCATCATTAATCATTGATAAGGGAATGGTGTATCTCTACGCTAGGATAATAGTAGGATACTACATGTATGTATCAGCGATAGTAGAAATCCCCATACCTCTCGAAGACATAGAGTCCGGTAATCTAAATCTGAATTATTATCCGGCCAGACTAGTTGTCTATCCATCCACTAAGTATGATCTATGGGGGACTGAGGATCCACGTACTTATAGGATAGACGAGAAGATCTATATGACATACACTGGTAGAACCATTAACTATTTCAACCCATCGATAAGGATCGAGCGAACCTTGCCTGTAACAGCTGTTATGGAGGGAAGAAATGACGCTAGCCATTGGAGAAAGATCTATGTTCATCATCTCCCCGAAGAACTAAGATCAAATATGGTCAGCAACAAGGATGCGTTCCTATGGGAGATAAATGGTAAGAGATACTTCTTCCACAGACCGCACATGAGCGATGAGAAATTCTATCTCGCTATTGGGAGAGAGGGCAATAAGTGGAGAGGTAGCGATGGTATCACGGAGATAGAGATTACTGATAACATAGAAGTTATGCGGCCACCCGTTTTTGAGGATAAAGTAGGCTGGTCTACACCGCCAATTAGCATAGGGAACAATAAGATCATAGTGTTCCTCCACGGTGTTGACAAGGATGTGAAGGCGTACAGGCTCTTTGCAGCCGAGCTAGAATTCGGAAAAGATAATGTAATAGTGAATGCGGTTACACCGCACTATATCATGGAGCCCAAGCAGCCATATGAGATCTTCGGGGACAGGCCATACACCGTATTCCCGTGTGGCGCGTTAAAAGTAGATGATCACATACTCCTAACATACGGTGCCGGAGACTACATGGTCGGATTCGGTAAAATGCTGTTCGACGATCTTCTTGCAGAGCTCGATAAAGGAAGAATATTCTGAGAACCCGGCGAGTAAGCCTGGTAATTCTTTTTCTTATCCTTCCTATTCTTATGTTAAAGAACACGGTGTTTTCCCGGGCAAAAATATAGAGGGAAATAGAGAGGATAAAAGGAAAAACAAAATTGGTTGTTACATGTATTTTTTACTTTACGCCATACATTGTGAGAGCTAGTACGGCGGCCTTTGTCCATAGGCCGTTTTCTGCCTGTTCATATAGCACTGATCTCTTGGGGTCATCTATTATTTCGTCGTCTGCCTCATAGTTTCTCATTATAGGCATTACATGCATTAGTACAGCGTTCTTGTCCATGATGTCGAATAGCTCCTTAGTCACCTTCCAGTCCTTGTACTTCTCATAGATCTTTAGTTCCTCGTCCTTGAACTTGCTGTAGCCTAGCTCAACTAGCTTAGGTGAAGCCCAGTTTCTCGGGAATACCGCGTGTGCTCCTTCAAGTGCTTCTTTGTAATTATCTGTTATCTCTAGGCTTCCTCCGTGCTCTTTGGCCAGCTCTTTTGCTTTTTCAACTAGCTTGGGGTCTAGGTCGAAGCCCGGAGGCCTTGCGATGACAACGTCTACGCCGAATCTTGGGAATAGTATCATGTCCTCCTGTACGCTACACCAACCACGGATCTCAGGGCTGTACGCCCACATTATGACATATTTCTTACCCTCTGTCTTGCCGAACTTCTCTCTAAATGTATAGAGATCTGCAAGTCCTTGTGTCGGGTGGAATCTGTCGTCAGCCATGTTTATGACTGGTACGTTTGCGGCCTTAGCAACCTCCTGTATATAGGAGTGTCCTCTTCCATAGATGTAGTCGATAGCCTTATCAAGTATTCTGACACCGATTCCATGCCCGTATCTATCATACATTGCGGCTACGTCTTTGACTGCTTCTCCGACCTTCTCTTCTTTGCCCCAAGCCATTCTAGTGGTCTTTGCCTCGATGTATGCTGCATGGCCGCCAAGATAGGTCATTGCTGCCTCGAATGCCGCTCTGGTTCTTGTTGACGGGGCGAAGAATAGCATGAAGAATACTTTTCTCTGCAATATTGGTGGTATTTTTTCTACTCCATAATAATGTGCTGTCCACTTCAGTTCTTCGGCTAGTCGTAACGCGATCTCGAGCTGTTCATCGGTCCAGTCCAGGGTTGATATAAGGTCCTTTCCGCTTAGGTCACGTACTAGGTGCCTCATGTAATTCACTCCCCAACAGGGTTTCTAGTATATCTCTTTGTGGGGTTATAGAATAAATGGATTTGTTTCTACGCATAGACTATTGTCTAGAGGATCTCTATGTTTATTCTTAATCCAAAGGAATGAATAATAAAAATATAAAAAGGAAAAAGAGTGTGATGTTATCTTATTATTCGATCGGCCAGATGGTCTCAGGTTCTTTGCATAGCCCTGCTCTCTCGTAGAGGCTGTAAGCAGCTTTGTCTGCTTCTCTCAGTATTTCTTCCTCGTTGAGCGTTAGTACTTTGCCGTTGAACATGATTAGTTTTCCATCGATTATGCTGTGCTTTACATCATATCCCGTAGCACTGTATACTAGGTGTGACAGTGGATTGTTGAACGGCTTTAGATGAGGCTTATTGAAATCGACAACGATAATGTCGGCGCGTTTTCCGGGCTCGATGCTTCCAACCATGTGGTCGATCATAAGTGCTTTAGCGCCATTGATCGTTGCCATTTCCAGCACTTGTTCTACACGTATTGCTTTTGCATCAAGCGTTCTTAGGGGCTGGAGGAGAGCGGCGTGCTTCATCTCTCTTAGTAGGTCGTAATCATTATTGCTTGGCCCGCCATCTGTTCCGAGAGCGACATTCACACCTGTTTTCAGCATCTCGCTAATCCTGGCTGCACCGCTTGCAAGCTTCATGTTGCTACATGGATTATGGCTTACAGTGGTCTTTGTCTCTGCGAGGAGCTTTATCTCCTCATCCGTAGCCCATACAACGTGTACTAGGACGACGTTAGGCCCTGTGAGACCTACCCAGTGTGCAAACTCTACTGGTTTCTTGCCGAACTTTGTCATCGTGTACTCTACATCGGCTTTTACTTCCGCTAGGTGCATAGTAATACCTGTCTTGAGCTCTTTGGCTTTCTCGGACATTTTCCTATATAACTCGATGCTGACAGCACCGGGAGTTCTGGGCCCGAACCATATCCATATACGGTTGTCCCATCCATGATACTTATGATAGAGTCTTATAGTGTCCTTGTAACTCTTATCTCCAAGCTCTACTAGTCCTTCATGAAGAATGTTTTCTTCGAGGGCATAGCCAGTCATGTCCATGACGTGCCTGGCAACCGCTGCACGTATACCGCTTGAATGGAGAAACTCGATTATCTCGTCAGGCCCATATCTGCCGACGAGCCCTGTCTCTAGGAAGGCTGTTGTACCTGTTTTTATCATTTCAAGTGTTACAAGCTTAGCTGATGCAAGGGCTTCTTCAGGCTTATAATTGCCCTGCAGAGGCCATACCCTATCCTTCAGCCACGGTATTAGTGGTAGGTAGTCCGCGCACGCTCTTAAAAGCCCCTGGGCTAGGTGTACATGAGTGTTAATGAGTCCCGGCATCACTATGTCATGCGGATTATTGCTGATCACGATATCGCTATGGTATCGGTAATCTTTGTCGAGCTCCTCCGCTTTACCGACAGCCCTTATCTCTCCATCCTCGATCGCAACAGCTCCGTCCTTGATTATCCTTCTCTTAGGATCCATTGTTACTATCCATCCACCACGAACATATATGTCCGCCATAATAATGGAACCTCCCATGTGTTTTCAGAGTATTTCTCTGTATATAGAAGTAAATAATCGTACTGAGAAGACTTATGAGTCAATATTTAATA
>JAADCY010000066.1 GCA_013154205.1 Thermoproteota archaeon
CAAAGCCTTCCACCGATTATAATATATCCGAGTCCATGCAATTCATAAACTTATCGTACATAGGGGAGGCATGAATGGAATTCAATCTAGTGCTTAAAAAATTTAGGGCCGGCATGACGAGAATAGCCTATCTATATCCTTCCACGTATGAAGCTATGCTTTCCAGTCTACCGACACACATGATCTATTATCTAGCCAACAATATAGACGAGGTTATCCTTGAGCGTTTCCATATTCATAGGTTCCAGGGAGAAGAGCCTCCCCCGCGAAGCCTGGAGACAGGTACTCCGCTTAATAGATTTGATTTAATTATAACGAGTCTACACTACGAATTATCAATAATTGACCTATTAAGGTGCTTGATAGCCGCGGGAATAGATCCTTGGAGGAATAGAAGAAGGCAGGTGATTATAGCTGGTGGCCCAGTATCAATATCTAACCCTATTCCTTATTCTGATTTTATCGACGCATTCATCATTGGCGAGATCGAGAATACTATACCACGCCTAATACGCGACTGGGTGGAGAGCGGGGATAAGGAGAAGTACTTGGAGAAAATATCGTCATATAGCGATGTATACGTTCCCGGCTATAACGAGGGAGCGAAGAGATCATATGTTAAGGACCTTGACAACGCATTCTATCCTATCAGACAGATACAGAATGACGAGGCCGAACCCGTCTATGGCCGTGGCTTTCTCCTCGAGACTAGTCGTGGATGCAAGTACTGGTGTAGATTCTGCATGGAGGGCCGTCTCTTCAAGCCTTACCGCACCAGGAGTTTTCATGTATTGAAAAGCCTTGTTGATAATGGTGTTCGAGTAAACCGTGTTAATAGGGTTATTACTTACTCGTTATGTTTTCTCGGCAGTATTCATGAGAGGAAATTATTAGAGTACCTCGTTGAACAAGGAATCCCGACTGTTTTACCGAGCTTTAGGATAGACCATATAGATGATGATGTGCTCGAACTAATCGGTATGCTTGGCCAGAAAACGATTACTGTGGCTCCAGAATCATTCTTAAAAATAAAGAACTGTGTGTTCGGGAAATACTGTAGTAAGGACTTAGTTGACGGTCTAGAACATATTCTTGAGAAGGGCTTTGACCTCAAAATATATATGATCGTAGGCGTTAAGGGCCTTACTGAAGACGAACTCGAAGAAGCGATTTCAATCGAGAAACTAGCAGTGAAATCTAGGAAGATGGGGAGAAAGATTGTTGTCAGCATTAACCCGCTCATACCTAAGCCTAGGACACCGTTTCAATGGATAGGTATGCTTAGAACGGAAAAGCTTAGGTCACTTATCAAAACTTTAAAGAACAGGTTAAGGAGACACGTCGATTTCAGAGATTATGATATTAGATGGGCTGTAATGCAAGCAGCTATATCGCTTGGAGATAAGGATATATCAAAAACCCTTCTTGAAACCGCACTGCTTGGTGGAGGATTATCCGGATGGAGGCGGGCATTAAAAAATACTGGATTCAATATAAAGTATGTATTTAATGGTTATGATCTAGAGGATGAGCTTCCATGGTCTAGAATACTGATTGATGATAGGTATGAAAGATTTGTGAAAGCAGAGTATGAGTTATTGTTATCAATGCTAGGAGAAACCCTTCGCGATCATCGCTAGTTCCCCTATATACGATATCAGAGCTAATGATGACGCGAGCTCACCGACTACTAGCGGATTTATTTTTCCACCATTTATAACGCTGTATAATTCTCTATTCATAATGGTTTGTTCGGCCTCAGACACCGTGTAGGGTAGAGCTACACGTATATCTAGCCCAAGTTTCAATCCTCTAAAACCGCTGACGAGAAAATATCTTCTGATCTCGCTTCTCAAAGCATACTCGGGCTTTATACCGATTGAGAGATAGAATGATGTTAGCACTCCTAGTGTAACAGGTATTATCGAGTCGTCTATTCCTCTCATATTTTCTATGGCATTATATGTTTTCACTATCTCTGACTGCCCTATCCCGGCTGATGAGATAGTCAGTCTAGGTATAAATACTGATAATTTATAGTCAAGCGTTATGTAGGGTGCTAGTATTGGTACTCTTGTTTCACCGATTGTCTTCACTAGTTCATTGATATCTCCACTTATTATCATTGATTTTATTGCTTGGCAAGGCGATGATTCTCCAACAAGTATTGTTTCGACAATACCTCCTGATTCTCTACCATAACATAGAATGTGTAACTTCTTTTTCCTCGACTTTATTATTGACTCTATTTCTTCACATTTTTCGTCCTTGCTTATATTGAATAATCTTATCCAGCATTTATCGGTCTTGATACTTATTTTTGTGTTGCGACAGATCGTTACTCCTAGATCCATTGTCTCCATCAATGCTGGGTAGATAGATGATAGTGGAACATATTTTTCTCCTTGAACAGTTTCGCCCTCTAATTCTATAGGGCCTATGATCGTTACTGGTACTTGTATAGCTCCAACGGGCCTATAGGATATTTTCCCCTCTGTATCTACGAAGTCGAGTATTGAGGATCCCGTGGCGGAGAGGGATATGCCGAGTTTTTTCTCAAAAAACTTTCTTCTTACTAGTGCGGCGAGGTTCTCGTTCTCGAGTTTTTCCTCTAGCTCTCTGAGAGCCTCGTCGGATTCTCCTATTTCTCCGAATATTTTCTGTATGTCTTCATTGTTCTTTTGTCCCAATTGATCCTATCACCGGTCTATAAGCTATTGCGTAATGTATTAATCCTGCTTCACGGTCTTCTTTTATTCTTCTGAGGACTGGCTCAACTATCATTCCTTCTTTTATCTCTTCTGGGAGGATATCGGTGAGAGGGGCTATGATATGTGTTTTTGTCTCTAGTGTTTCGAGCATTGCTATTATTCTGGGCCGTTGTTCTTCGAAGCCTTCTGGTGCCGGGTAGATTATTGTCCATGAGATCACTTTTGCTTTCTCGTTTTCTAGATAGTAGTCTTCTAGCTCGTTTGACCCACAATATCTGCAGATGTTTGATGGCGGGTAGTTTATACGGCCGCATTTAAGGCATTTCTTAGCGTAGAGTCTGTAGTGGCTGTGTCTTTCCCTCCAGTACCTGGGGATAGAGAACCTCATGTTGTCTCACCTTATACGTGTGATTATTCCTCTGAACTTCGCATAGGTTGCGTAATCAATCATGTATTTCCTGTTGATGTAGTCGTCTACTTTCGGCGCCTTGTCTTGTTTCTCAATGATCTTATCAGTGACTACTATGCTGTATGCGTCGCTTCCAGCGCCGCTGCCGAATGGTGCTAGGAGTATTCTCTGCCCCGGCTTCGCTATGTCTAGGACTCTCGACAGTCCTATTAATGCTGACGAGTTATAGCTGTTGCCTATGTATGGTGTTACTAGGCCTGGTAATACTTTTTCCTTGGGGAATCCGAGTCTTTTAGCTACTGCTAACGGGAACTTGCCGTTCGGCTGGTGGAATACTGCGTAGTCGAAATCCGATACGCGTAGTCCTGTCTGCTCCAAGAGGCCTTTGACTGCATTGATTATATGGTGGAAATAGGCAGGTTCACCTGTGAATCCTTCGCCGTGGAGCGGGTATGGCTGGTGTGCTCTACGCCAGAAGTCCGGCGTGTCTGTAACATATGTGTAGCTTGCCTCGAATACCGCAGCGGCCTCTCTGGCGGGACCCGTTATGAGAGCTGTAGCTGCTGATGATGCCGTGAACTCTAGTACGTCTCCAGGGTTTGCTTGCGCTGTATCGCTTCCAATGACTAGTGCATACTTTACAAGGCCTGAGGCCACTGCTCCTATACTTATTCTTAGTGCTTCGCTCCCAGCTCTACATGCGAATTCTAGGTCTGTAGCCATTGTGTCAGGTGTTATGCCTAGGGCTTCAGCTATTATTGTTGCTGATGGTTTTACAGCGTATGGTTTTGACTCTGTGCCGAACCATACTGCTCCTATTTCTTTCGGGTCTATCCCCGCTCTTAGGAGCGCGTTGCGGGCTGCTTCCCATCCCATGGTGACTGCATCCTCGTCTCTGCCGGCAACTGCTTTCTCCACTACGTTTAGGCCTCGCGGTGTTTCGGGGGCGAAGCCCCATAGCCTAGCGATCTCGGAGAGCGATAAGCGCCAGCGCGGGATATAGGAGCCCCAACCAATAATTCCTACGCTCGGCTCGGGACGCAAAACAGTTTCACCCTTTGGTTCAAGTCCTAGAATATCTTTTGAGAGTGTAAAAAATCGATTCTATGTTTTGTTGTAATTGTAAAATAAAGATGCTCTTCTTTACCTTGTCCTCAGCCTTGGCTCGACTATTCTCTCTAATGCCATTCCTATCAATACGAATGTCAGGCTTGTTATGGCTATTAGTATACCTGGTGGTATGATCCACCACCAATCGGTTATTGCCGCATTCGCTCTTGCATCGGCTAGTATGGTACCCCATGATGGCATGTTCTTAATTATTCCTAGCACGGCTAGTCCTGCTACAGTCAGTATTGCTGCTGGCACTGAGAACACCATGCTAGCTACAGCATATGGTATGACTTGGGGTATTATGTGTAGGAATATGATACGCTTATTGCTGGCTCCTAGACATTTTGCCGCTTCAACGTATTGTTCACCCTTGATCGATAGCGTCATTGATCTTATAACGATCGTTAGTCCTCCCCACGAGAACACTACTATCGTCAACAATATAATCCATATGACCAGTACCGGGTTGTTCGGATACAGCGTTCTAGCAATCTCACCGATAATGATCAGGATAGGTAGCAATGGTATATTACCCATAACATCTACAGTCCTCTGAATGAACTCGTCGACTAGGCCTCCATAGTAACCACTGATAGCACCGACAATTACACCTATTACTGTATCTAAGAACGCTACAACCAGACCGATTGATAAAGCCACCGGGAATCCGAAGTACAGTCCTAACGCTAAGTCCCTGCCATAGGTGTCAGTTCCCATTAGGCCATATACTGATCCCTTTATTACTACCTTAATACTACCGGCTGGCGGTGTCGCTAGGGCGACGGGAAAGTTTGGTAGTGTCACGAAGTATATCGATATGGTGTATGTTCCTTTTAATGGTACAAAGGTCACGTTTGTGGCTGCGCCTGTAGTTGTTTCAGGTTTTCCGAATACCACGTTTGATAATTTATAGACATTGCCCATTCCAGCGGCTAGATTTACTGTTACATTGTATAGTTTCTGGAATTCTTTCTGGACTTCATCAGCGTTTAAGACGTTCGTCGGCGATATGTAAAGCGGGTGATCAACGTATATGTATGCTTCGCCCGTGATGTTTTTCTCATAGAGTATGGATGGCGCTCCATCATACAATATCATTTTGATGCCGTCTGGACGTGTAACTGTTATTATTATTGTTGGTACCTTGTATCTCTCACCGGAAGTTATATTATATGCCTTGTATCTATCCAGCAGCTTGATCTTCTGTATCTCGAACAACAGACCAGTCGGGAATACTTTTTTGTTAAGGTTATAGTTTAGCGTGTAGTATAGTACTGGCACTGTATAGTACTGTGTTGTAGTCATGTTAACAGCGTATTGCGATCCTGGAATCGTCTGCTCGAACTGCTGTACAGCAGGTACGCCTAAATACGCTACCCATGCTGGTGGTACGAGCTTAGGGTTCTCCTGCCATGCCTTAATATTATTCCATATTGCGGGGAAGTTAGGAGGCAGTACTATTACTGCTGATATTGCTATTGATACTAGTACTACAAGCATTATGATCCCTATTTTTCCTGTACCGTATCTCCATACTTCTTTGAATCCTTCCTTGAGAGCGGTGAGGCCGAGTCTCTTAGATACTTTTTCCATACCGGATTTCTTGCTCATTAGTATCTCACCCTCGGGTCTAGGTAGATGTACAGTACTTCGAGTATGAACCTAGCAATGATGTATACGAGGGTTAAGACATAGGTTAAGCCTAGTATGGTCGGTACGTCTCCAGCTTGAATGGCGGCGTAGTATAGTGATCCCATTCCCGGGTAGTTAAAGACTGATTCTGTGATTATCATTCCTCCTAGTGAGCCTGCTAGTGCTAGTATGACGTATGTAACGATCGGTGGAGCTGCTACTCTGACAATGTATTTCTTGATGATGTCGCGTTCTGGGAGTCCTTTTGCTTTTGCTACCATTACGTAGTCTTCCCTGACTATCCTTAGCACTACTGCTCTTACGCTGTATAGCCATGATCCAAGGAATGTTATCACGATGGTTATGATTGGTAGGGCTGCATAGTATATTATCATTGCTAGATGATAAGGCGGGTTCTGCCAGAAGTGATTAATGTGATCTATTATTGGCATTGCCTGCGGCGGGAATATCGGTATCATGTAGGCGAATAATAGGATGAATACCATACCTAGCCACCATACCGGTATAGCGTTGAAGAGAGCGGCGTAGCTTACTACTAGTCTGTCTAGCAGTGTACCGTAATGATACGCTATCTTCGGCGCCAACGGTATTGCTATTGCGAAACAAATTATCTCTGCTATCGTAAGCATCACGATAGTCCTAGGTAGACAAGCCAGGATAACCGCGGAAACAGGTGCAGGGGCTGGGAGACCAGCTACACCTGTCACAGTGGGCTGCTTTGTCTCACCTAGGTTGAACGTCAGAGTTCTCCAAACAAGCGGCAGTACTCTATCGTACCAAGGCTTGTCCAATCCATATAATTTTTCGAGTTTTGCACGGTACTGAGTGATTAGCTGTGAGATCATAACACAGTTCTGAGGTGGAGGAATTCTTACAACTACCTGATCGGCGGGTTTACTGACGGATACATTGCTTGGATAAATGAATTTTATTATGAATTGATAGTTGCCAATGAGCGGTTTAAGGACTACTGTCGTTCCATTTTTAACAGGCTGTCCGTAAAGGTATTGAGCTACTTTACTTGATGTTATATTAATGCTTTTTACTTCAGGATACTTAGTAGGTAGTATTTTCTCTAGTTCCTTCACAGCGTATGTTGTGTTAACCTTGATCTTTATTGGAGTAGTCGCTACTAATCTTCCATTTATATTAGTTGCATTGGATACTGATGGAGTGCCCTCATAAACAGGTATCTTGAGACCATCAGGCCGTACAACCACTACCATTATTTTTGGAGCATAGATCTGATTATTTGTCTTGTATACTGTGAGATTAAGTATTGTAATTTCAGGTAGACCCGGTGGATTATTTATAGACTTATAGTTAAGTCTGGACGACGACAAATCCAATGATATAATCGCTTGATACGACGACGAATTTATTTGGGTATACTTTGCAGTGCTTGATGATATAGCCTCACCAAGAGGTTGGCAATACATGCTCCCATGAGCTTTCAGTATCAGAGCCTTTGTGTATGCGTCGACCTTAGCGTTGATAATAGCTTTCCATACAGCTTCAGCGTATCCCGTTGCCTCCATGATTATTCCGGTTAAGAATACAATGATAATGAGCGCAACAGTTAGCGCTACTGCTCTTCTAGCAAGTATGATTCCTACGCCTGCCAAGCCCTACTGCACCTCCAGGGCTATGTATTGTGTAGGTTTTCTTATGGATTAATTTCTTGCTGATGCTGAAAGAGATAGTTTCCAATGCTTATTCAATTCTATTTTTAATATAAAAACTTATCAGATTCTCTGATATAATTCCGAGACACTGAATAATTTTGGATAATGAGTATCTGAAAAAGAATTGAGTGTTTGGAAGAAAAAAGGGTCTTATTAGTGCTTCTTTACGAGCGGTACTATGATACTTATGATCACTAGGATTAGTATTATGATGCTCAGTATCTGTAGTGTTCCTACTGTGCCCTTGAGTCCGCTGACATCTGATGATGTTGACTCTGTTGTTGACTTGAGGCTGTTGATGCTGGCCTGTAGTGATGATAGTGTTCCTTCTAGTGCTGTTATCTTGTTGTTGACCTGGCTTAGTGACTGTGTTAGAGTTGCTGCTAGCTTTGATAATGAGTTCTGCATTGTTGCTGTTAGGTTCTGCATTGATGCTGATAGCTTGTTGAAGGCTTCTGATACCTGTGCACCTAGCTGCTGTGCTAGCTGTGTCCTTAGCTCTTCGATCTGTTTCTGCATCTGGCTCTGTAGGTTGCTTAGCTGTGACTGTAGGTTACCTATCTGCTGCTGCATCTGTTCTAGCTGTTTCTGTGTTGCTGGTAGTGATGTTACCTGTATTGATGAGACTGCGGGTAATGCTACCTGGTCGCTGTAGGCGATTACTAGTAGCTCGTAGGTGTAGTATGGCTGTAGTGTCTTTGTTACATCCGCGGGTATCTCGATCTTGAACTGTCCGGCTCCTGATGGTATGGCGTCTCCTGTGTAGATCACCTTGTTGGTTGTTGTGTCGATCAATAGGAACTTGGCGTGTAGTGTTCCCTGTCCTGTTACTGATACGAATGTCACGTAGTTCTCGCCTACGATTATAGGCCTCGGGTTAATGCTTAGGATTTTTGTGAATACTGGTGTACCGAAGTACCAGGTGCTCGGTGTGAATGGATAGGTCGGGTCTCTGAATGCCTTTAGTGTTGCTGTCTGTGCGTCTTTGTTGAAGTTGTCTAGGTAGAATGGTCCGTCGCTCACCCATGCGTTGCCGTGCTGGTTGATCCAGTTGACTAGGTTCTTGAGCCTCTGTACGAACTCCTGGTCGGTCATTAGTACTTTGCCGTTTACGTTGAAGATGCTCTTGTAGTCAGATGGTATTGCACCTTTGGCTATGAATTCTTCTGCTACCTTCTTGACATCCTGCACTACTGACGGAACTACTAGGTCTATTACTGGTATGCCCTGTGCCTCTGCTCTGTCGCTGCTGAGAGCGTATGTCTTGAGGTCGAATGCTAGGTAGAACTCGATTACGTCTAGCTCTATTGGTACGGATGGGCTGAAGATAGCATAGTCAGCGATATAGTTGGGGTCGAAGTGCCAGTAGTCTAGATATACGTCAACCTTGCCTGTGTCCCAGTGGAATACGAATCCCTTAATTGGTTCTAGGCCTGGCTTTAGTGTTGTTGATATACTGCTTTCTAGTGTGCTCTTTGTCGGGTTGTATGCTATGTCGAAGAGTAGTGCTAGGTATCCTACTATGTCTGCCCATGTGATTGTTGTTCCGTCATGCCACTTGCTGCCTAGTAGCTTGCTGAAGTCAAAGGTTACTTTGCTCTTAGCTGTTACACCGCTACCTACTGTTACCCATTTCTCCTTGTTAGCATCCCATATGACTGCGTCACTGGGGACTGTTAGTGAGCCCTTAGGTCCGGCTGTCTGTACTGTCCATGATACTCTGAACGGTATTGGTTCACCGTTGAACGGGTTCCTCCAGTCTGCAGGATCAGTTGTTGCTCTCATTATGTCTACGCTGTATACGTCCTGGAAGCCTCCCCAGTCGTTCCAGATGCTGCTAGGTGTCCATACGTGTAGGTGTC
>JAADCY010000038.1 GCA_013154205.1 Thermoproteota archaeon
TGTATAATTGGAAGTGGATGAATATATTTGTTACTCGTTGAGAGCACGTGAAAATGCGTCGGCAACCTGCTTCAGTTTCTTCAAGCGCTCTGGTGGCTCAACGGTTGGTATGTGTTTTTTTAGTTCTAGGAAGTAGATTGTGCTTTTGTTGTACAGCAGGATGCTGTCGATGTACATGTCTTTCAGCAATGGCAATAGCCTTGATCGTAGTGAACGTGTTGGCCGTATTGTATCCACGAGTATTGAATCGTAGAACTCTTTGGTGTATCCGTTTTCTAGTTTGAGTGGTGCAAAAATCGCATATTCACGGTATCGGATCGGTTTTATTCGCATTGTATGTATATGTATTTAGTTGTATAAAAATACTATAGCACGAAATGTACGATACCTAGCTCCTCAGCCATGCCGTCTATGTACTTTGCCCTGCACCTGTTCAATCTGGACAGCACTTTTCTGGATGGCCGTAGTATAAACATATCAACATCAACATAGTAATCAACTGTTGAAGATCCGGAATCATACGCAGCGTCTATGCAGTCCTGGTATTCGTTGGCCCACTCCTGTATTTGATCATCTGTAAGAATCCGTCTTGGGTTTGCAACGCACTCAATCAGTCTGCCATACCTATTCTCATCCTTTGCCGTAACACAAACCATTGACTGTGAGTGCTGTAGGGAATATGCAACATCCCCTGGCGATAGACCAACATCCCTTGATGGGTGTGTGTGCATCATTGCCTCTGGTGAATCTCTACATATTGGGCCAACCAACTCTCCACCACTATCTCTTAGCTTAATTATTTTTGTACCGCATTGGGAGTACCCAGTCTCCGTAACACCCGTGCACACACGGTACCCATTAACGTTATGAACTGCCTCTATTTTGCGTAATCTATCTTCGCAAACCTGTCTTGCTCTATCCCTGGACGTGACCTGCTCCATTCCGAGTATGCACGCGTTTAGTACCGTGTCCCTGTCCACAACCCTGCACACGTTTCCTTTTTCTGCTTCCAAGGTATCTTTGATCAACGTTCCAAGAAGTATTGGTGTCCTCGCCATCATGCTCCCTCCCTCTGCAGTATTTCAGCTACCGCCTTTGCCATATCCTGTACTGTTGGTACGGTGTAACTTATTTCTCTAGGTAAGTACTGGAACTCACTATCTCCTTCTAATGCCTCGTATAACTTTTCAGGATCCAATACATACACTTTGTAGCCCATCTTTCTCAGTTTCTCTATGACATGTGCTGGGCTGGCACCGTACCCTCTACGTACATCCGTGAACATGATTATCGGTACGCTCTTATCTGGTATGTATCTCTGGATGTTCTCCAAGATTCCGCCGAAATTGGTGTATCCTCCAAGCGGAGTTTTCTCCAAAGGATACACTTTATCGACGAACGTGAATACTTTTCCTCGTTTGCCCAATACCTTTCTTGCCGCCTCTACGGTAGCTAAAACATACGGTAACTCCTCTGACATAGACCCGGACACGTCTGCTAGCACGTAGAAATCCACCTTTCTCGGCTTTTTCTTATTGTAGTATATATACATCGGAACGCCTGTCCGCATTGCATACTTTGCAGTTTTGCGCATGTTGATTGCCTTGGACCTGTGCATAGTTATTGTGTTTGCTTTTTTTACATGCAACTGTTGGAATATGCGCTCAACCTGCGTTACCAAAGACTTGTCTGGCTCTAGTTTACGTATGTTCTCCATGTTCTTATTCAGCTCCTGTTTGCTCAGAGCGAGTATTGTCTTCTTACTCTCGTTCAACAATTTCTCCAGATCGTTTTCGGACAAGAGCCTGTGCTCATGACTTGCACGATTCACACTTGCCTTGAAACTATCTATTAGGTGGTACAGCTGTATACGAACCATTTCGTTGTTTGCCTTAGAATACCTTTCACTCAACTGCTGCAGCATCTTAGAATATGCTTTTGCTGCGTTATCATCCATGTTAGATGCCATTTCCGTGTACTGCTTTAAGAGCTCCTTCAGGGACATCCCCATATTCTTCGCCGAATCTTTCAAATCAGAATAGCTGTGCTCAACTAAAGACTTAAGCCTCTCCAATTGGGACATATCGCTACTAGCATATATCGGCTCCAGCCCCTTCTCAGTCTCACATTTCAAGATACCGCCAGAGAAAGCTTTATCTATCTTACACACGTTTGTAGAACGTCCAGATGTTGTATGTGAACCGTGCGATTGCGATGCTGTCATGTTGCTTCTAGATGTAATCCCATACTGTGGTATGCTATTTTGTGCAGATGTTTTGCTCTGTTGCATGTTACCAGATCGAGATCTACTGGAATTTTCATTATTGTTTTTAGAGGCCAGCTCAGTTCCAATACCATGGCGGGATCTACCTTGCTTTTGTTGTTGGTGTTGTTTGCTTGCTTCAGACTGTGAACCTGAATGGCTTTCAGATGGAGACGTATTCTTGTTCTTCATGCGTTTAGAGATGTTCACAGACTGCTTCATTCCGTGGCGCTCGCCACCGAAACGTATCTCTTTAGAGATTTGCTGTTTGATGCTGTTATACGTTAGAATATTGTCTATGGCTGCACGGCACACCTGCGTCTTACCCAAAGTAGCATACAACACTTTCTTATAATCCGAGGGGCTAGCACTACGTTCATCAAATAGATCAAGGGTCTCTACTGCGTCCTGTATCTCGCTTATTGACACATTGCACCCCTGCTTGTTTAACTCCTTGTACAGCCATAGTACGTTGAACCGCGACAGGGAACTCACCTCGTTGGTATTAGGAACTTTGCAGTGTATTTGTGTTTATTGAGCTTTTCTGCGATCCAGTCCGCACCAAGAACATCAGCCACACATGCAAGTACCTCGAAGGTATCTGTTAGTTTGGTACATTTCGTTAAACTATTGTATCTTTCTCTATACTTCTCAGCCTTCTCTGGTTCGTTATGTGATGTGGCGTATTCTATATTCTGTTGTAGTGACCTCAGAGTATCGTCAATGTTCGCTTTTAATGTATTGAGTATCTGTCTCTCGGATTCTACGCCAACCTGTACTTTTACTATTGCATCATCAAAAGATCTTGCCTCTTTAGTGTATGTGCACGTAACCTTGTACTCGTCCTCCCCAACTTTAGCAATTGTGCATATTTCTTTAACAGGTTCCCATGTACTGCCCACATTGCCTGAAACCACGGCATAGTCAACGCCATTCTTACGTATCTTCACAGTACTTTCGTATGTACTTCTAATGTCGCCAACAGATTCTTTGTGCAATACCAATGTTCTTCCTGTTGCTAAAATGCCAACTGTTGCAGTTGCCATGTAGTAGTTCCCATTGTTGCCAGACTTCGTTGGATTTACTCCAACAAACATGTCATTTACCGGTTCGTCTGATTTTGCAATGGCTGTTACGGCATCTCCATGCACTTCAACGAACCCATGCATCTTGCCGATTGTGATCTCGTTCTGCCCATCGCAATTCTCACCAACAACTGCACAAACTGATTCCCTATTCAGATGCCCAGATGTTCCACCAACGGATACGTATATGTCTGACCCGGACGCCTTGAACGCCTTTGCCCCATACTTTACCATAACTACCACCACTCCCCAAAGTCTATACGTTCTGGCGCACTCTTCTGTTCATGCTGTTGTGGTGCTACCTCTTCTTTACGTATTGTCTCAACTACAGTTTCTTTTACAGTAGCAGGCGCCTGTAAAGATTTGAGCTCCTTCAAAGTCTCATTTAGTGCTGTCTCACAAACATCGTTCTTTGCAAGCGTTGTATGGAGTATGTAATATACCATATCCTTGTCAGTAGTGTCCACATTCTGCAACAGGTCTATTGCATCCTTGATCTCGCTTATTGATACGTTGCAACCCTTGTTGTTCATCCGCGTGTACAACTCATACAGTAACATATCACTCACCCAATACCAACCGCTCTAATGCGGAGTTTACCTTATCCAGGGTTTTGCTGCCATACTTCTTGATCAACGCACGTGCGAAGTTACGTTCGTTCGGGTGCTCAAAGTCTATCCTGACAAATCTTCGCAGGAATGCAGATGAAAGTGGTGATGTACCAACATCTCCTTCATTCATCGTTGCAACTATCTGCAAATCGCCCTTTATTGTTCCAAGCATTGGTATTGTGATCTGCTTCTCCTCTGCAAGCTCTAATAGTGCGTTCTGAATATCTGGATCAGCACGGTTTACCTCATCAACGTGGAGTATGCCGTTGTGTTCCAGCGCATCCATCGCTGGGCCAGGTATATAGTAATCCTTTGAATAGACGTCTTCCACCTTCTTACCAGATTGTACTGCAAGCAACTGCCTGCGATAGTCCCAATCTCCATAGATGTCCGTAATATCCATCCCAGGATACACGGTAATTCTATCGTACTTCCTGTCGCTTACTTTAGATAATGCTTTCGCAAAGGTCGTTTTTCCCGTTCCAGGTGGCCCAACAAGCAACATATTCTTCTTTGCATACGCCACAACACACGCCGTGCGCAGATCATCGTCGTTTAGAATAACGTCATACTCGTTCTGGAGCACATCATCGAGCTTCTTGCAGAACGCTGCCACCTCTGGTTTAAGACCTCTATAGCGATCATCCATGCTATTAGCTTGTTTCCGATAAATATAAAGTAGATAGTAGCATTACGCTACCATCTGGTTTAAATTGTGCGTATGTGTGTGGGATATATGGCAAAGGAGCACCAAGATCTGCACATATATGGGGATGACGTACGTGCTGACATATCCATAGAGAAGGACGGCAAAATAGTGAAGGATCTCGGCCCAATGTTTGAAGGTGCAAGGGAAGTGCACATAGACGTTCCAGAGGGAGATCTTGTATATCTAGAGGGGGTTGATGAGAAGAGAGAGGCGGTATACCTTGACATACTGAGCGAGGATAAAATGCCAGAAGTGTGTATCGTTGATCCAAAATCTGGTAAAAGATGGTGCAATTACGATGTGTTCAAGTCTGGAGAGCCGCCAGAGAGAATACGCAAATGGTTCAATGTGTTGTCAGATGCGATAAAGCTCATTGAAGACCACAACCCTGCTGCAAAGGATGCTTTAAGGCATATTGTGCAGTCAATCAACGTCGTTGAAGAGATTCCAGAGGATACTTTTGAGTACGAGGCTGGTGCAATGTCTACGCATCCTAGCGACGCACCGATTTGCCAAATTACGATTAGTTCAAAGTGGCTTGACCCGGAAAGCCCGGAGGTTGCTGTTAGGTTTTTGACGCATGAGCTCGGGCATTGCCAAGAGGTGTACCACAGGGCAATACGGTATCTACCATACCACGAGGGGGAGTGGAAAGAGAAGCGTGGCAAGGTAATACCCGTTGGTAACGAGAGGGTTGCAGAGCACTACTCTAAGAGGGTGTTCAGAAAGGTATACAACCTCTAAGCGCTGTCCGAGTGGTATGTTTCCAACGCTATTATTTTGTATTTCAGAACTAGCTGGATGGCATCCTGTGGCGTTGTTTCGTATGAGAATACTGCAGAGTAATTCTCCAAGTCCACTTCCAAGTAGTTCGGCCCGTTGATACCTGTGAACAACGTCTGGTTGTTCGGGTTCTTCACGGGAGGGGCATTTAGTATGTAGCGTACCACGGCCCGCTCGGGGTAGATGTCTATTGTTACGGACCGTATCAGAACGTCGTCAAACTTGAAGTGGTATGTTTCAACCATTAGTAGTATATAGAAAATTAGATATTAAAACTGAGATGGTTGAATTCCTGCGTACTCTTGGACTTCTTTCTCTGCTTTCTCCTGTGCTATCTTCTGATACTTGTCAATCTGTCTCAGTAGCTCAATGAACTCGTATTCGTGGACCTTTTCCTCGTTGGCTATTTCAAGTAGGGCTTTGGACACTAGTGGGTTGATTGCATCGTCTGCCCTGCGCTCATAGTCGGACTGTGCCTGTAGCTCGTCCTGGATTGATCTTCGGAGTATCTCAGAATCGTGGTGCCAAACAAGTCTGCAGGTCGGTAGGATCTCTGGGTGTTTCTTCACGTACTCCTCGTCGTAGCATTGCTGGAGGACATCCTTTGGAAGGTCTGGTATCTTTACCATATTATCACCATTGATTATCGGTGGATATGACCCACGTGTATCCGTCATTTAGATACTTACCAGATTTCTTTGCGGTCGTGGGCCCTATTCCAATTGCATTAACATAGTACGAATCCTCTTCTGGCACATAATACTTCTTTGTTCTGATGGAGAACTTGCCGTCAAGAGTGCGGCACGAGACATCTTTTGGATCTTCAAGGTTGCAGTATAGTGATAGGCCAGATGGATCCTTTGCTATTGTTCCTTCGTTCTCCTTTGTTCGAACCTCATAGTTGCCAAATTTTACCACTGTGTCTGGCGTGCCTGTTGGTGAGTTCGATACGTACTGTACTCGAAGGTTCTTCTTTCTCTCTGGAGTAATCCCAATCTCCATGTGGAGCATGCCAGCCTCTTTTCTGCCTGGAGTGTATAGCGGTATGTTGCAGGCAACAAGGCCGTGCTTCTCATCAACCTCTGGTGTTCCACCTAGCATTTTGCACGCTGTAAGGAACCCCGTCTTCGTATATATGTATTCGATGGGGTTATCGCTCATTTCAGATCGAACCTCCCCACCGTGTTGGCAGTCGAGAGCAAGTATAGGGTCTTGTCAAAGAGGGTTACCTCGAACATTCCGTTTATGTCGGTTATAGGTTCTCCCATTGGGTCTTTGCCCAGGTACATCGTGCGGCACACTATTCGGGACTTGTCTGGACTGTCATCTGTTATGTGGCAACTCATGAAGTATCCGTGAGTGGACAGGTCGTATCTGTCAAACATCTCCTCACTAGAGATCTCGGCGTAGTACTTGTCTCCATCGTCTGTTTTTCGTATCTGCAGTCGTAGCTTTCCGTTACGTGTTGGGAGTGTGCATATGCCCGCCTCGTATTTGCCGCCGTGACGCTCACATATACGCCTGAAGTCCTTATCGGTTACCTCTTTGAGCACAACCATGCATCACACCCCATAGTAACGAAGCTCATACTTTGCACGATCGCGTGCGAAATGCATATCCTCTGCAAGGTAGTGCAGGTACAGTATGTCCTTGTCAAGATCGCCTGTGAGCTGAATCGTCTCCTCGCATACAAGACCAGGAGTGTTGTTGAACATCTCCACTCTGCAGATGCGGTTTGTTCTGGTGATTACCTCCTCAACATCTCTGAATGATGGCATTGATGGAAGCTCTTCTGAGTAGAATGCCTTGACCATTGAGTCCACACCAGTATAGTCTATCGTGATTCCGTCTATTACGCAGAATATTGCACCCTGCTCAAATCTGTCGGTGGTGTCGTGGAACTCACCACCAGCGGTCTCACACAACCGTTTGAAATACTCTTTATCCATTTAGATCACCTCATGGATACGAACCCGGAGCGAATGGTATGATCTGGAAATATGTCGGCGCATAAGAGTTTACCCTTGAAACACACACCTTTAGTATCCGATCAATATCAGATAGTGGGTACTGAGCATTAGAAAGCATGGAGTATATTGAGTAAATGTCGCCAGAATGCAATGTGCGTGTATGTACATATGTGCTAGCAGAACAGCTACCGATATAGTTCCCTGTTGTGCTAAACACAACTTTAGATCCGTCTTTCATCTGCACAAGTACTGCAGTCTGTGCCTGATCATCAGAATACTCAAACTCGTCGTGCTTTAGCAAAACGTCCTTCAAATTATTTGCAGCTAGGTTCATATCTACACTCAAAGACCACGAACCTCCACCAACCCACGAACCATACTTACCATCTCGATATATGCCCGCAGGGAAGTATATTGCAAGGTAGTGCTGATAATTTCCATAGTTCTGATCCCCATCTATGCCCTGGATTGCAACTCGGATCTCCTTTGGGTAGCGTATCGTATTTCCCCCACAACCAGTATAGTCATATGTAGACACTACTGTGATCGTCTTCTCCCGCTGATCAGTATTGTCGGTAGAGAAGTAATAGACTCTAGGGTAGTACCAATATACGTTATTTGGATCCGTTGCTATGCTGCAGAAGTAGCCTGTAGCTATGTACTTGTTGTAGAAATCGTCTGCGTACTGCTGCGGTATGTTGATGTCCACATAGACTACGGAGCTTGATGTTATGTTCAGATCAGATGGAATGTTCAGCTCGTAGATCATACGTGTTGTGGACAGAATCTTCCAAGGAACGTCTGGAACGGCGTGAGCCAATGCGATTGTAAGCACGAATAGCGGCAGTATTCCAAGCACTCTGCGATCCATGATAGTATTGAGTCGTCTGAGCAATATAAAGGTGGTGGTAGAGTTGTGCTACTAGTAGTTTTGTCGCTCTCCGTATGTGGAGATATAGTACAGGTTTAGCAGAAACCAGGAGAGCATGCCTATTGCTAGACCGAATAATATCGTTATGATAATGGTGATTATGATAATTCTGTTCGTGTACTTTGGTTTCACCTTTGCATACGTGTACAAAGCAAGCACGAAGAACAGTATAGGCGCACCGATGTATGCTAGCTTTAGCCCCTGAAGCATCGCGATCACCTGTTCATGTAGAGGGAGAGTATCTCTGGGATCTGTGACTGCAGGTCTTTGCTTACCGTAAAGTGGGCGATCTTTCGGTGTGTTGCAACGTCGGTTATCTCGCAGAACACGTGGTTGTCCTCTCTCTTGCATACAACGTCTGCTGGTGGCATCTTGTTTGTGGCTATGCGCATCTGCAACACGATGTCCTCGTCCATCATACCACCATCACATCTTCATCTTCTTGCCGCCGAACATGCAGAGCAGGAAGCCTATACCCGTTACTGCCACAACAGTCACAGCTCCACCTACAAGACCGAGTAGTGGTGCCAACACGCCAACGAATGGTTTAGCGCGGCAGTCATCTGGCATTGCGCGGAACATCAGGTAAGATACCCCAAGAGCGGCTATGCTTCCGAGTATTGCCCTCCAGAAAGACATGTCACGTAGTGCGGTCGCTAGATCCCCAGCACCAGCTATGCGTCCAAGTGAGCTAACAAGGGTTGCACCAAGTCCACCAGCACCGAACAGTAGGAACTCCTTTAGTGGGCTGTCCTGCGTGTTTCCATACATCTTCTTGTACATCTGATCCACTTCAACCTCTGCTGCAGTTGGCTTGTTGGTTCTACATTGTGCCAAAGTCGGTGTTACATCGAAACATTGTTTCCCTGCTGCGGTACAGTCTATTGTGCTGACAACGCGATTGTCCTTGACTATCATGAGAGTGTTTCCCTCGCAGAAGCTTGCGATGCCTGCAT
>JAADCY010000173.1 GCA_013154205.1 Thermoproteota archaeon
TGAATAATCCATAGGAGATCATAAGTATAAGGCCCTGATCATCATGGGAAACAAGTCTTGACAGTACATATTTGGAAAACAAATAACTTGCGATACTGCCTAGAGCTAGGAAAAACACCGTCTTAGCTATCATTAGAACTATGTCTCCCATATAACCACGGATAAAGTTAAGAGATATAACAATAATAATGTCCTCGACAGCGGCAACCATTAATACTGTTTTAACGACACTGGTGGACGGAGAATGCTCTTCTAACAACTTATATGTAAATACCGTGCTGGAAAATGATGCTATTAACCCGATTATAATTACGAGCCCTAACGGCATCCCTAATGGTACTAGGAAAGCTGTAACCAAAGCGTTTGCGATAGAAAACTCGATAAGTGAGATATAGAGCGGGTGACGAATAATGTCTTTAATATTATCAATATGTACCTCAAACCCGATCTCAAAGAACAATAATATTATACTCACTTCTGAGAGGACTTCGAACATAGAGATTAGTTTTCCAGGGATTGGGAGAAGTAAGCCTATCATGAGACCTGCCAGTAGATAACCTATAGCACTCGAAAGCCTAGCTTTCTTGATCATCAAGGCAAGCAGAAAGCCAAGGATAAATAATAGGGCGAGGACAGTGTGTGCTGGATCCAAAACATCATCCTCTTATTATCAGGTCATAGTTCCCGGTAAGTCTTGCCAAGGCGTTTCTCCAGGCAGTAGATCCTTTACTACTCATTATGACTAGATCGTTACGTCCGACGTGAGCAACTACATCAGTGTTTAAGCCCAGTAGCACACCTGTATCAGCTACTTTTAGCATCGCCGCGTCGTTCATGGCATCTCCTACAGCGATTATATGAGCCTCTCTATATTCTCTGAACAAGTTCCTGAGGAACTGTAGAGCCTTACCTTTATCGTGTTTTCCATTGATCTGGCTTATCCCTACTCCACTAATCTGTATATTGAGGCCTCTCTCCTTGATCTTTTCAACTACTTCATTAATTACCGATTTATCACCTGTTTTAGGAATGAAGAGATAACTATATTCCCTCTTAAGTGCAAGGATTGATTCGTCTACCGGGAGCCCAGTTAATTTACTGAAGAGCTCAGGCGTTATCTCGTCCATCCATATTATATGGTCACGGTAATTATTGATAATATCATTGATCATCTTCTTGATCTCATTGATTGTCTTACCGAGTACGCAGACATAGTAATCGTCTTCTTCAAAGCATGTTTTATTATCAATAGATTTTTCCATAACCTTTTTCTTGGGAATATATATTGCTGCGCCATTCTCAACTATAAACACTATGTCTTGAAGCCCAAGCCTCTTTATATACAGTAATTGCTCGACCCTTGTCTTAGAAGAATTAAACACGATCTCTACTCCTTGAGTTTTAAGCCTCTCCACCAGAGGCAACACAGTCTTATAATCATATGTGCCCGGATCCAGTACACAACCATCAAGATCAGTCATTATAACAAGCCGCATGATAATCCACACCATAGAACACTGTTGGTTTACAACTCATGTTTTATTCCTCCTCGTACTAAATATAATGTCTGGAGGTGGAGCACTAGTGAGACTAGAGATGCCTAGGTACATGGAGCGATTCGGAGCTGTTAAATTCTTCGATATCCAGAGAGTCCTCGAGCTCACCGGGGGCAAATCCAGTGGTCCCTTAGGAGATGTTGCAGGAACAATAAATATCGGTAGAGCGGAGCTCGAGGAACTAGAATCAAACATGACCATTATAATCCCGGTCAAGGATGAAAACCCTAAAATTCTTGAAGGAGTGCTTAGCGGAGTACCGCATGAAGCATTTGTTATAATAGTTTCTAACAGTCGACGTGAACCCATTGATAGGTATAGGATAGAGCTCGACACTGTCTATCAGTTCTATAGATTGACGAGAAGACCTTTCCTAATGATACATCAGAAAGATCTTGCTTTCAGCGACGCCTTAGTAGAAGCCGGGTATCCCTACCTCCTCGACGAAACAGGAAAGATCAGGGATGGCAAAGGAGAAGGAATGGTTCTAGGACTTCTACTTGCTAAGATTATTGGGAGAAAATATGTTGGCTTCATTGATTCCGACAACTACATTCCCGGTGCTGTCAATGAATACGTAGATATATATGCCGCAGGATTTTATATGGCGCAATCGCCATATACAATGATCAGGATAAAGTGGCCTTACAAGACAAAATTTGTCGGTAGAAGATTCTATTTCAGGAGAAGAGGCCGTGTCTCCGAGATAACAAATAGGTTCATGAACATGTTAATCGCTAGGTTGACAAAGTTTGAAACAGATATTATTAAGACCAGTAATGCCGGAGAACACGCCATGACTATGGAATTAGTGGATAAACTAGCATATGCAAGCGGTTTTAGCATCGAGCCTTATGAAATAGTCTATATGCTGGAGGAATACACTGGGATAAAAAAGAATGTTGACAAGGACGTGTTCGAGAAAACAATCGAGATCTATCAGATTGAGCCGCGTAACCCCCACATACATGAAGAAAGAGATGAGACACATATACCTGATATGATAAAAAAGAGCCTATCAACTATATATCATAGCGTCTTAGCCGATGAGAACCTTAAGAAGAGGATAATCGAAGAACTAGTGAGACGCGGTGCCCTTAAACCAGGTGAAGAGCCTCCTAAACCACGTGTTCTGCCGCCAATTAAAGATGTAGATATATCTAAGTTGTTCAAAACACTTCAAGAATCTAGTGATACTCTAATCATTAGGGAAGAGTAAGTTTTACTCATATATACAGCTCTATACAAACCATATACTTGTAGATATATATGGTATATCCTTCTATTTGTGTATTTACGTCTCATTTATATGCACATATATACCCACTAGATTCCCACCCATAAGCGTATTAACACATAAGTACAAAGCCGAAGGGTATATATACCCAACAATATAGTATATTCTTATTGTAGAGAAACATAGTGGTGATTCCGAATGGAGATCTCACCTATCTTATATGAAAACGATCCTACTTATCAGATGGCTGTAAAACAGCTACGCGAAGCTGCCAAGCTTCTCGGCCTTCCTGACGAGATCGTAGAGGTGCTACGTCACCCCGAGAAACTCGTACAGGTCAAGATACCTGTTAGGAGAGACAATGGCAAGATCGAAGTCTATATTGGATGGAGAAGCCAGCACAACAGCGCTCTAGGCCCCTACAAGGGCGGTATCAGATACCGTGAAGATGTAACCCCTGGTGAAGTAGTAGCCCTATCAATGTGGATGACCTGGAAGAACAGCCTTGCAGGAATACCCTATGGTGGCGGTAAGGGAGGAATAAGAGTTAACCCGAAGGAGCTGAGCCAGAGAGAGCTAGAAGAGCTAAGCAGAAAGTACTTCGCAGCAATAGCTAAGGACGTCGGCCCAGACGTCGACATACCAGCACCAGACGTCTACACTAACCCACAGACGATGGCCTGGTTCTTCGACGAGTACAGCAAGATCGTAGGCTACAACGCATGGGGCGTAGTGACAGCCAAGCCGGTAGAGCTAGGCGGTCTCCACGCGAGAATAGTATCAACAGGATACGGCACAGCACTAACAGCTAGAGAAGCCGCCAAGCGCTGGATCGGCGGAATCGAGGGCAAGACAGTTGCGATACAGGGCTTCGGAAACGTAGGACAGTACGCAGCCCTCTATCTGAAGCAGTGGGGCGCTAAAGTAGTAGCTGTTAGCGACAGGAGTGGCGCGATCTATGACCCCAATGGAATCGATGTCGAAGAAGCAATCAAGGTTAAGAACGAGACCAGAAAAGTCACCAACTACAAGAAAGGAAACGTAAAGATCATCAGCAACGAGGAACTACTAGAGCTAGACGTAGACATACTAATACCAGCAGCAACAGAGAACGTGATAACGATCAAGAACGCTGACAAGATAAAGGCAAAGGTAATAAGCGAAGGAGCAAACGGCCCAACAACACCTGAGGCTGAAGAGATACTGCACAAGAAGGGAGTAATCATAGTACCCGACATCCTAGCGAACGCTGGCGGCGTAACAATGAGCTGGATTGAGTGGAGCCACAACCGCATGGGCTGCTGGCTAACAGACGAAGAAGCACTAGAGAGACTAGACAGGATAATGACTAGGAACTTCAACAGAGTATTCGATGAGTGGCAGAAGAAGTACAGCGAGCACCCAATGAGAGCAGCAGCTTACGCAATCGCAGTTGACCGCGTAGTAAGAGCAATGAAGCTCAGGGGCTGGATCTAAAGCTCCTGTTTTTTCTCCCCAATCCTCCTACTAAATACTACTGTTCCATCCTTTCTCCTGATCTCAACGACCCTATGGAATGGGATCATTTCTTCACCTACATATAAGTAGCCGCGCCTGAGATCATCTATGAATCTACCAGGAATAGGCCTAAGTATAACACCTTCTTCTGTACGGTGTTTAATAAAAACAATATACTCCTCTTTCTCACCAGAGAAAACAACCCTTTTAAGCCATTCTTCTATCTCTCCCCTCTTCCTGCCCAACAGTGATCAACCATAAATTCATCTTTATACATAGTTTTTATTGCTTGTTAGGCCATAGTTATTAAAATAGCGTGTCAACGAGTGATGGACGATGGGATACAGCAGGCTTGCCGGTATTCTACTTATATGTCTTGCAGCGGTTTTCGCGATAATATATACATGGCTAGTATTCGGCGCTGGAGAAGCAGTATCTATCATTGTTATAAAGCTCACAGTATACTTCAGCATGCTGGCGCTATTCGGAGTGATAGGGTATATCGGCTACGTGCTAGCCACGACACCGTCTCTACCGCCCGAAGAGATCGAGAGAATGATAAAAGAGCTTGAAAAAGAAGAGGAAATGGAGAAGCAAAAATAGTTCTCGATTACTACTTCTTACGTTTAATTATTAGTTCTAATAACCATTCGAGAACTTCTCTCGCCTCAGAACTTATACATTCGCAATCAGTGAGAGCCTTTCTAGCATCCTCCGTTAATCTCTCCATGTACTTAACACTATAGTCTAGACTACCAGTCTTCCTGACTATCTCTTGTACTCTTGATATATCGTCCTCGCTGATTTCTTCGGGCTTTTTAACATCATATATTAGCCTTAGGAATTCCTTGTCTTTTTCATCTCCCCACTCATACGCTTTAACAACAAGTAGCGTCTTTTTCTTCTCACGTACATCGCTACCGACAGGCTTACCAGTTATCTTTGGGTCACCGTAAAGACCTAGTATGTCGTCTTGGATCTGAAAAGCAATGCCTGCGGGATACGCATACGATGTGAATGCCTCGAATAATCTATGATTATGGCTACCAGCGGCTATTGCTCCGAGATATAGGGGTAGCTCAATAGTATATGATGCCGTCTTATACCTATGTATGGTCATGACATCCTTCTCCGTCACCTTTTCAAGCGGTAAACCAGCTATGAGTACATCGAGGAACTGGCCATACGAGACTAGGCGTAGACCGCGTGTATAATAGTATATTAGCCTACGTAGATCATCTCCTGATACCCCGGATTTGTAGAAAGAATATGTTACAAGGCTTTCAAGATAATCTCCGCCAAGAATAGCCTGGCTAAGGCCGTAGTGTTTACAATCCGTTAGCAATGATTTCTCTGTACAGCTACGTTCGAACATCACATGAACTGTTGGCCCTCCTCTTCTCATAGTATCTCTATCCATTATGTCGTCATGTGCTAGGAAATAGCTCTGCATGAACTCAATGGCTGCCATAATGTATCGCACGGTATCCAGGTTACCGCTTCCCCATTTCTCGGCCCAATAACCTATGAGCACCAAGAATGCTCTTAGTCTCTTCCCCCCTCTAAGCGTGTAGTCACTGATATAGTCGATGAGCTCGGAAGCATATGGCGTTACACTACTTGCCTCACGAAGGACTTCGTCGAAAACTTCTCTTAAAGTATTATTCGTTATGTTCCTAGCTGTTTCAAGCAGGTTTCTAGGATCCACAACCATACACCTAACTAGATTTTTAACACATTGTTTTCCAAATTAAGGATTTCATCTGTAATGGGATAATAGTGTTTGGAGCTCCTTAATTATAGGCAGTTCCTTCTTATCCCCGAGTAGATCCCAATATATGCCTGTAGGCTTTGGAGGCCTTGGCTCTACACGGATAGTCTTTGTAGGAGTAATAATGATGTCAACTGTGAGATCATGCTTCTCCCTGGGAACATGATCTACTAGTTGTACGTCGTGAATAGTTGTTAGCACAGGGGTTTTCTCATCCAGTGCACCGATCTCTCTAAGTATTGCATATTCTATCTCTGCATAGCCTCCTCCTTTACCGAGCCTATTCCCCCTGCGATCAACGGCTACACAGCCCGTTACAACCAGGTCCACACGTGGTATTTCTGTTAGCCGAACTGGTCTACCATGTCTGAAGGCTCCTTTGATTGTTGATGTAAATCTTAGCTTATTGCTCGGTATGTTTTTTGGGTCTAGAAGTAGGAATCCTTGTCTAAGCCTTGGAGTAGCCATTATAACAATCTTGCCTTCGCGGAGCGCGTATTCTCTAATAGGTCTTTGTGGAGAATCAGGATTAGCTTTGATCACATGTGCTTGTTTCCATTCTCTAAGAAACAATACTTTCTCAGCAGCTTTTTCTGCGCCGGCGAAATTGGGTATTCTACCATATACTGGCCGTGGAAATCTCGCTATGTTTAGTTTCTCCATTAATTCCCATATATGTTGACGCAGACGTTGTTTTTCCTCCTTAATATCCAGCAATGCAACCACTGTCCTTGAAGCGCTTTGTTCAAATACACTGTTATAGTATTGAATATGCATGGTGGAATAAATGGCCTTACTACAGGTAGCTCTTGATACCGACAATATAAGTTTCGCTCTACGGCTTGCAAGCATACTATCTTCGGAGCTTGACAGAGATAAGTTATTGATGGAAGCCGGAACCCCCCTTGTCAAGGCATGGGGTACTCTAAGCGTTAAATTACTCAAAGAAGTTACTCAGACAAAAGTCGTGGCTGATACTAAGACTATGGATGTAGGAGGCTTTGAATCGGAAATAATGTTTAAGGCCGGGGCAGACATAGTGACTGTTCTCGGCCTAGCCGATGACTCCACTATAGAGGAGGCGGTTAAGACTGCTAAGAAGTATAATGGACAGGTAATGGTCGATTTGATTAACTGTCCTAACCCGGTTGAACGAGCTAAAGAAGTGATTAAACTAGGTGCCGATATAATTCTCTATCATCTCGGCATAGATGTACAGAAGAAAAGAGGGATAACAGCATCCGATATGATAGATGAGATCAAGAAACTTTCGAGTCTTGGAGCAAGAGTTGCAGTTGCAGGTGGGATAAAGCCTGGGAGGGCTAGACCACTAGTAGAAGCTGGTGCAGAAATAATCATAGTCGGCTCGGCTATAACAAAAGCTGATGATCCATTATCGGTTGCAAAGGTGCTTCTCGAAGAGATAAATACATGAGACTGTTAGAAATCAGGTATTTTAACATGTTTTTCCACGACTTGTTTTTCAAGTAGTTCTCTATACTTCTCTTGGTGCGATTTGATCATTTCCAGTAGTAACTTTAATGCTTTCTTTTTACACTTTCCACAGAGTATCTCTCCTCTCTTGCACATCTCGTACTGCTTCTTGAGATCCTCGTCGTCTCTAAGCAGGAAATACGTGTAGAGCTCGTAGACTGTGCATTTCTCGGGCTCTCCGCCTAGGAGCCTCTGTTCCTCAGCGGTAGGCCTTCCGCCTGTCAGTGCCATCATGATCTTCTTCTTTATCGTGTTGGGCTCGTCTAGCAAGAGTACGGCGAAGTCTGATTTGCTACTGCTCATCTTGTTTCCATCGAGGCCGCGTATGAATTTATGGTAGAATGAAGCCGGCCTTCTAAGACCTAGCTCCTGCGCAAACCTGTCGGCTAGGTCTCTTGTCAAGCGCAGATGAGGATCTTGATCGGCTCCTACGGGGACAAGTATGTGTTTGTATCCGCCATAGTCTTTCAGCTGCATATGGAGAATATCTGATGCCTGTGTTAGAGCCGCTATTATCTTGCCGGGACTTGCCTCGCCATATATTGCTTCAAACTCGGCTCTCGTTATCTTTCTCGAAAACATCTGTATTAACCTGTAATAGGGGGTTGTATTGTTTGTCTGGAAGTAGAACTCGGTCTTCACGGGGTCTAATCCCCATGCTATTGCGTGGCGTATATATTCGAGCCCGTACTCAATGACTTTCTTCCTGTCAAGTTTACGGACAGCATATGCTTCAGCATCAGCCACGACAACCTTTACGTGGACACCGAGGCTCTGAAGATACTTTAGCTCTTCGAAAACCATTAGATGACCCAAATGGGTATGACCGCTCGGCATAAATCCTGTTAGTACAGCCACTTTCTCGCCGCGATTTAATGCGTCGAGCCACTTATCAAAATCTCTGTGCCCAAACACTATTCTCCGTGTGAAGAAATGGTGTTTAACGGGGAGCTTGTCGAGCACAGTATCGATCGGCTGTATACCGAATTGTTTGAACAACTTCTCGTATTTTTCGATGGCGAAATGACCCCATGGATCAAGTATTGTCGACAATTGATTTACCCCCATTACACCGGGTTTACTCGGAGAATAAGGTATAGTTAAACTCTAGTTAAAACTCTTTACAATCTCCTTGCCGCGTAAAACTATTTTATCGCAGTATTTAGCCCTTCTAATGATTGAGCCATAGATATTCCATGTATGTCTTGCGAGTCTAGGTTCTCTTAGTACGAGTATGTTGGCTGGCTGACCTATACCAATATATCTTGGTTCGACACCGATTGCTCTATAACCATTTATGAACGCCATCCTCACGATCTCATATGCCTTTATCCTGCCTCTGAACACAGTAAACAATAATTCCATTTCAGCAAAAATATCCGGGTGAAAACAACCAGCATTATCTGTCCCTATAGCGATAGTGACGCCCTCGGAGAGCGCGTAGGGTATATCAGCCATTCTCCCAACAAACCATATATTACTACGTGGGCAAACCACAAGAGGTATGTTTTCCTCAGCGAGAATTCTCAGCTCCCATCTCTTGAGGAAAACACCGTGGACAATACTTGTCATCTTTATCCTATAGTTTAAGAGATAGTGTAGACTACCGCGCTCCTCCATTTTCTCGGTCTCACTAACATGTGCACTTACGGGATACTGTTGCG
>JAADCY010000171.1 GCA_013154205.1 Thermoproteota archaeon
TGTTTAGGGGATTATTGTTCCCCATACTGATCACCTCTGCGATCCTCCCCAGGATATCGAGTCTTAGGAGAGCCTCTCCCGCCCTTCTCAGTGCTAGGTTTCTCTGGGTCATCCTGTATAGCAGGTTTGTCCAGAGCGTCTTATCCGGTACTAGTCCCTTCTCGCCGAGCATGGTTTCTATGTCGCTGTAGAAGCTCCTAGACAATACTTTCTTCTGGACAAGTGTGTCGAGGAGAAGAGCCGCGCCGAGGACGTCCCCGGCGCTTCTGATGAGTTTTTCGGCTTCTTGTTTCGTCCTACCGATAAGGCAGGTCGTAGAGGTATCAGTAGACATCCTTATCGTCTCAACACCGCCAAGCAGTCCGATACGACGTGGTGACCTGAGAGCTACAGGTGTTGGTGCCCGACCATACATTACGGACAAGTTGTCCCCGCCCATCATTTTTGAGTAGGCTGAGAGGTTCATGGCTCCAACAAGCTCATAGTACATGTGATCCTTGTAGTGTGCATGCTTCACCCCTATGCTTAGCCCTGAAACTATTATCGCGGGTATGTAGTAGATGGGATCGGTAAACAGTCTGGGCTTCTCTGTGACCGGGAGAAATCCCGCTGGATGGGATTTGCTGGCGGACCCCCAGTAGATCTTTCTCAGCAGGTATACATATAGGAGCGGTGGAGAGCATGGATCCTCAAGCCTGTCCCATAGAATCTTTACTCTCTCTTCGAGAATGCTCTCCACCAGCTCCCTGTAGGGGAGCAGTATGTCTTTCAACATATCTATTCTGATATCCCCGCTCACCGCATAGGCTGCTATGCGGAGCGGTAGCCATGAAGGCATGATCACAAGGCCGTTGTCTCCGCCCATATAGACGGGTAGACTACCGAGGATCAGGGCGGCTGTAGCGGCCTTATACATGAAGTGGAGGATCGCGTTGGACACCGCCCTGTGGTAGGAGGGTGATGTTAGAAGTGTTGCAGGGACTCTTTCATCACTATCTAGGATTTCAGCGAGGAGTTCACTTATACTCTTCGCTATTGTGGCCAGTATTCTACTATACCTAATGATCTCGCCTTGATCCTGTGCGTTCTTCATTGTTTCCTCAACGGCTTCCCCGAGTAGCTCCGAGTAAATTATTGTGTCGAGGTATTCCTGGTCTCTAATCCCTATCCTCTGCGGTAGAAGGCCGGTCATGATCTTGGATACTATATCTGCGTCGAAATATACTATAGCGTAATTCGTCCGCGGCCTCTTAAGGGCCTCCTGGAGATCATCATACAGGCTCTTAATCTCGCGGCTGGCTTCGCCACTCTTTAGGGTTTTCAGTGCCTTAACCAGGATACTGATGAGTTTTTCGTACTTCTCCCTCTTCTCCTCATCGTCTAGGAGGTCGAAGAGAGGCTCTGATACGAGATTCACAATCATCTTCGTCAGATCTTCTCTGTCCTTATCTTTTAGGGCTCTCTCCATGTTCTCCACGGCTCTAGCCAGGAGCCATGGAGCGAGGATCCGCTTATTCCTTGTTTTTCCAACTATAGCTTTGACTTGTTCCAAGATCTCCTTGAGTATTTTATCGCCGCCGAGCCTCTCCGTGTTCTCGGCAATAATGGTTATTGTCTCTACTAGGCCTAGCTTGTGCGCTAGGCCCGCGACATCGTCTGTGGCCGGGAAATATACGTCGATGTCATCGGCTCCCTTTATGTGTGGGAAGAACTTCGTTATAACAGTGTCTTTCTCAATCGTCCCGGCCAACCTCTTGAAGAGGCAGTAGGGACAGAGCCTTTCACCCGGTTTAATAATCTTCTCCGGGTTTTCCATGTTGAGACCCAGTTGCTGAGCGAAAACCCTGTAATCATCCTGGTTTATAGGCGCGTGGATAACGGCTACTCCGTGCCTGCATACGCTGCAGTGCCTCCAGTTCCCACCACGTGTGTTTCTCGGTATATATCTTATCGTGTTAGGTGGGCGGAGCCGCGGCTCACTATACCTATCGATGATCTCGGATAGCCAGAAGGCCACAGTGTAAAGGAGCTTAACAAGAACTTCCCAGCCATGCACGTGTTCTATACGGCCTATAAGATCTTCGGGGCTGATATCGTGTTCTTCGATCACAGTGTCTATACAATCACCGTCATTCTCGCCGCAGTATATATGTATGTGTCTCAGAAATATTCCTCCTAACCCGCCACGCTCATGATCGTCTCGTTTATGATATATGCCTATCAATGTCATCTTCATGGGGAGTGGGGGCTTGTCCTTGATCTCCTCTAGTACGTGTTTAATTACATCTCCCGCCTCACCACTCTCATTATTATCAATAATGATCCCTATGATCTTGTTCCAGAACTCTGTATATCTCTTAATCAGATATTTCTCTAGGGCGTGCATCTGGGCTAATAATGTATTATTCCTTCTCGTTTCATCAGAGCCTATAGGATCATGGACTACAGGTATTACGAGGTAGACCTGGGCAGGTAGCCACGCGTAGTGGGGGAACGGGTGATCCTTGTCTAGCCAATATATCTTCTCGGCCACTCTGTCAACATGTTCCTTAAGATTTTCATGATTTTCTAGGTCTTTGAGTACTGTGTATAGATGGGATGAGAAGTGCTGGTTCCATCTCATCTCGGGATATACGAGGATGTCGGGCCCATACTTGTCTACGAGTTCTTCGACCATGTACCATATCCATGCACCGATCATCCATGAGGAAAACCATAGGTCTGAGAGCTTCCTCGAGCCCGAGAGCCAGTCCTTTATATATTTGAGCGAGAGCCTTACCAGGATGAAGCTATATACCTTGTAGCTCTTGCTAACCATGTTTGCAGCGGTCGCCGAGGCGTAGAGGTGGTCGAAAATACTGTGATGGGGCACCCTGGTATCCGCTGGACAAACATAGTTTGTGATCTCACTGTGATCATTAGGTATATTTACCACATAGTCTCTGAGCCCCATATACATCTCTGGCTCGTATAAGTATGAGAAGAAGCTGTAGAGAATCCATTCCCTTGAAATCTCTTGCATAGAATTAGTTGAGCACAATGCATCCTTAAGAGCACATGATATACCATAAATTGTCCTCATCGCCGACTCTTTTAAGAGATTTCTTCTTATTTCTATGGAAGAGTCATCTCCAATGTGTTTGAGGAACCCCAGGCACGGAAGAAATATATTTGTTAGCCCACAGAGCCCGAGAGAAGGGCCTCTATCACCTGTACATGCAAAAGTATGGTCAAATAGATATCTGTCAAATGCTGATGCAAGGAAATCTGCTCTTTTCGGTACAGGTACGCTTATCCGCCCCCGATATGATCTCAGGAATCTATAGGGATCTATATTCCTATGTTCTATCACTTTATCCAAGTATCTATAGAGATCGGGGAAGCGTATTGCTGGTCTTTGGGCTAGGCATAGTATGGGCTCCCCGGTCTCTATGGCAATCCTCTCATGGCCCCTACCCAGAAAGTAGGGCTTGAACGGCGGGTCGTGGAGGAGGGATAATAGTTTATAGATCAGCAGTACATCCCTAGGATATGGTGCACTGGTCGGGGCTCTCATCACCGCTCATCATCCCTCATCAATTGTTATCTTTTTGAAATAGCCGTAGCCCCGCGTAGTCTTCGCCCCGAAGCCTATCTCGTCGAAGGCCTTCTGGAATAGCTTCTCCATGAAGACATGAGGCCTCCTCGTCCCGAGTAGGAGGTCTTCAGCACCGAGCCTATATATCCCAGCATGTCTTAGCCGGCGCAGAATGCCCCGGGCCTTCAAAGCCATGATGTCGAGCAGACCAGTCCAATCAATTATCGCTACAAACCTGAACTTCACACCCTTATTCAAAGCTAGAAAGCTTATTGGGCGAGGTTGAACATCAAGCTCTTTCTTTGCTCCACCCGTATAGTGGGGGGTTATGACATCGGGGACAACATACATGCCCGCCTCACCCGGTTTCACGGGATACGCATCCATGACTCTCAGCCTCCCAATCCAGCCATCCGGTCCTTCCTTCCCGAAAACGATCGACGAGATCTCCTCCAGGTCTTCCCATAGATCATCATTATCCTCACAGTCGGGGTCGCCCCTGCAGATCCTGTCAAGGAGGAGGTTTTCATAAGCAGTTCTAAGCACCCCCTTAATACTTGACCCCGGAATGTAAGGTACGTGGAAAACGGGATGGATAAACAAGCCCAGGTCAAGAGGAGGAATGACATTGGATGCACCCGGTAAACCCCTATATACAAGCTCAGCGTCAACAGCATAAACACTTATAATTCCGGAAAAACTATCCGCAGCAGAAACAGCCACACTCCTACAAAGACCGCAGAGATCAAGCCATTGATCAGTGAAACGCTCAGAATATACTCTAGACATACAGTTAATATAGCTCATTAGTCTAACGATCATTTTGTCCATAAACTCTTGAATTTCTCCTTTATGGATCAGGTAAATATCCCCTACAAAATTAATATTACAATGTGGCAAGTACTATGCTCACCTCCTTGATTAGGACAAATTAGTGTCTTCTACAAAATCTAGCATGATATATCCATCTCTCGCGATGAGCTGGCGGGTCACTTTCTCAAAAAGGAGTAGGCTGATGTAATCAAGGTCTTCTCGAGGAGGTATCTCTTGTTCTTGATGAGGGTTTATGTAGAGCCTATAGTGGATAAGCGAGACTATATAGTTATTCCCGGTACTGTCGATATGGATTGATATGTGTAGCGGCGACTGAAACCTATTCTCTGTATAAAGGTTATAACAGTATTTTACGTGTTGGTCATCTCTCTCCTTAGGATATAGCCTTGGTCCACCAAAAACGTAGCTTGGAAAATGCTTCGCAATATATCCTTTTTTCTCTTTCACGTAAAGCTTGGCAGTATCTAACAGTATATCTACGATTTTTTTCCTATTGTCTCTAGGCTGAAGTCTAACGCTATGTATTGTTTCATGGTGAAGGGTATGGAATAACGGTGTATTAGTTCTGTTGTTACAGTACTGTAAAAATAGTTGTTGACTTCTCGTCTTCTTACCAATGATATTTATCGCTAGTTTAATCGAGTCATTAATGATCTTCCCAATATGTATATTTTGGCCCTGAAAGTATCTTGCAACAGTATTTAAGGCCTCGAGGAATCTGCAGGACAAGGAGTAGGAGTTGTCATAATCTTCTTCAGCATCAATTATGTCAACTTTGCCGAACCCCCTGCTCGTCATTCTTCCAAATCCCATATCCATTAGTGCTAGACCTATGGCGTAGCCTAGTAGTTCTGCTTCTTCCTCGCTCGTGCCTGGTGAGAGCATTATGGTTAAGAGTATCTCGTCGTAGAGCTCAGGAGGAACTACTATAGTATACGTCGGGAGTGGACCTTTTTTGTTATTGTTTTTATCCTTTTTATCCTTCTTTATATATAATAGTTTTAGCCTAGAGTGCTCTCGGAGTAGCTTCTCCAGCTCTTCCAACATGCTATTGTTGAGATAATTGTACCTGTAATTATTTTTTCTCTGCCAAGCGTTTCCTTTCTTGCCATGTTCCGTTATTTTCTGCTTGTATGGCCTTAGGAACTTAAGGAACTTATTTAGATTGTTCTGATTTAGTTTTATCTCTATCTTAAACGCTATCTTTGACCGGTGCCTTGTGTCCCCCATAATTTCTCCAGCTATTTTGTCGGCATCCCTGATTGTCGGGTAGAACCCGAACGCCTCATATACTGCCCCTGATATGATAGCTCTTAGATACCATCTCGTCTTCCCAGCTATGTCCGTAGGTCTCGGTGGCTCCAATATATAATTTTCTTTATCTACCTCGTAGTATACTCCTCCCTTGTATCCTCCCGTTATCATCGGTGTCACAGGTTTTAGATGCAGGGTGATCTTACTGGTCACTGGCATCGCCTACGCGTTTCTGGGCATTGTTAGTGTTTCCATTGCAAAACATGTCTCTGATCTGGTTGATGATTTTCTCTCTTTCTTCCTCCTCGCTTTCTTCGAGAGTTTTGATAATGGGTTCTGCGAGTATCTCTGTATATCTCTTAATGTACTCGAGTATTTCTAGTAGATCCTGTTGCTTAGCACTTAGACTTATCAAGTCATCGATAATTTTCATGAAGTTTTTTTCAGAGCTATTTTTCCCACTTGGTGTACTCAGTACTTCGTACAGGATCTTCATATATAATAGGTAACCTGTCTTCTCGGGCGATTTTTTCAGTCCCTTATTGATAAGGCTGTCATCAATTCTTGTATTTCTAGTGTTAAATACTGGCTTAGTCACATCATAAACTCCTTTCGCGGCATGGCTTAAATAGTATGCAATTAGACCGTCATAGCCCCAGTTAGAGTATATTATTGGTGCGAAGTCTGCTCGGGCTCTGAACGATTTAATTAGCTTCAGTAGATTATCCGCTAATCTGCGTCTATCTTTGTAGTTGGATTTGGGGTTTTTGATACCATTGTCGACTAGTATTACTATTTTGCATAAGCTTTCCTTTATCCTAGAGTATATGTCTGTGGGTCTGTTCATTTCTCATCGTCTCCAGATTACGATGTTGTCCTTGATGCTTGTATTATTCTGACTAGTCCTTTGCCGATTGTTTCTTTTCCGCCTATGAACAGGGCCTTGTAGTCGTTGAGGAGGTTTGTGACCAGTTGCATTGGCTCTCTGTATTCATGATTGTGTGGCTCCCTATATATGATCGGGCTGTATAAGACGGCTGCGTGGCTGATGTATTCCTCCGTCCATAGACCTCCACGGATAACAGTCTTTTTCTTCCTGTCTAGTCTTATACGTGCCTGTCTTATGATCCCTCTCTCAACGACTGCGCGGAAATCCTCCTGATCATTGATTACCACGATTTTCTGTATTAATTTTTCGTATGTTTTTTCGGGGAAAAGGTTCTTGATTATTCCGGGGATCTTATCATCCTTTACGATCTTATATTTATTGATCTTTAATCCATTAACGCTTATATTGCTAGAACTTTTCTCTTCGTTATCATCATTGTATATTTCTTCTAGAGCATCATAGAGATCACCGAGTCTCTCACAATTGTTTAATGCATCTATATCCTTGATTAAATCCATGAGTCTTGCGAGCTGGTATTTTGATGTTGCATAACCATATGTTACTTCATTATTGCTTAGAACTATTCTTGCTGGATAGAATAGTAGCTCTGCATCGAGTATATTTACCAACGAAACCCACGTATTCTCCCGTTCAGATCCTGGCTCGGGTCCGAATACTTGCTCGCAGATGCTTCTCTCTCCTGTATGTTCTCCCTCGTAGCTGAGGATGCAGAGAGATTTAAGTGCTCCTTTAAGGCTCGAACCCGGTATTATCGGTAAGCCGAAATTATCCCTTATAATTGGAAGATCAACTATTCCAGGCGATCTACCGATCCCGACATGGATCGGGCTAAGGGCTAGAAGAAATAAAATATCAGCCGACGAATACAATACCCCTCCCCTTTTTCTATAAATTTGTTTTCGGAGAGTATTAGCTGAAATATTCCTTCCTTAGATTAATAGATACGATATCACCATTGCTCGGAACTTTAATATTAAGCTTTATCTCATCTATATTAATGTCTGTATCTCCGCCTAGATAATAAGCGAGTAATAGTATATCACCGAGCATTGGTACACATGGGAAATAATAACTAGGGGTAGCCCCTCTATTATTGAAGAGTCTCGCCATACTATATAATAAGTCACAAATACTGAGGGCAAGTCTTTCGCAATCCCATCTATTCCTGCTACACCACTCGAGTGCCTCAGGTTTATAGGAGAGAACTAATAGTTTAAATAATTCCACTTTTTCTGAGTTGTCTCTAGCTTTCAAAACATTATTAACGAAGTTTAGTAAAGCCTTACACTTTCTATCATCGTAACATAAATCGAGTAACCCTATATATTTACTCGGAAGACATCTTTTATAGGAAAATGCTATATGCTTGAGCTTTCCGATGATAATACAGTAGTTTTCGTCATTTGTCCCTGTATCTAATTTATTATTTAATTCATTAATTATTGATTGGACAACGTTTCGACAATCTGTATCTGTAATTCTTATTAATGGAACAATATCTTCTGAAACAACCTCTTCGCCATTTAATAGTTTTCTAACCAGTTTCATAACATTAGAATAAATTTCTAATCTTTCTTCATCTTGTAGAATTGTTTTCATTATCTCATTTACTTTTTTGGAGGGCATTCCTGATGCCTCCCTTACCGATAGAGAGCTTATTATATTTTTGTCGCTGAATATATTTAACTTGTTCTATCATTTGTTGTCCTTTTAATGGAATTGGTTTTTATATTGTAGGATAATAAGAATAAGTTTACATAACAATATTGTTTCAATCAGAATTGAGAAGTACACGACAATGCTCTAGAATTGTTTAGACATTTTTAATATTTTGGACAAAAACACATGCCATCATAGATTCTAGTTTTTGCTATCAATAATTGATTTTCAACAAATAAAGACGACCCAAAAATACTTCTAGACCTTATTTGTAGGTTCTTTTTGTTTTTATTAGTGCTGTGATTATTATTAGTGCTCCTATGATTATGGGGATTGTCCACCATATTGGCCATTGATTGTTACTGGTTGTTTTGTATGGAGCTGTACTGTTTGTTTCTGTTGGGGTCCTCCATGTATTGTTGCTGGTTTGACTGCTTGGTGTTGTCGTGGTTGTTGGTTTGCCTGTGGTTTGTGTTGTGTTTGTGATGGTTGTTTGGTTCGGGTGTTGGGGTTGCTTGTATGTTTTTATGGTGTATTTTGTCATGGTCCATTCTACGTGTATTTGTTTGTTGTAGAAGATCTCTGTTCCTAGTTCTATGCTCATCATGTACATTTCTCCTAGTTTTTCTCCTAGGGTTTGTTGTACTATTCGTGATGTGTGGGTGAGGATCTGTGTTAGGTTTATTGTTACTTCTCCTTTCTTGATAGGGTTGTCTATGATGTATGCTATGTATAGCCATCCTGTCCCCATATGTGGGTATATCCACACCTGCCACTTGGTATTGGTTATCGTGCCGTTTATCTTGGTCGGCAGTGTTATTGTCGCGACTTGTCTGCCTGCTGGGTGGACGTGGTTGTGGTATAGCCATATCATTATCTCTACGTCTCCCGGATGTACTCCGTCTGTCTTGTTCTCCTGTTTTATCCATATGTCGTATGCTAGGTCTAGCCCTGTGTTGACCCTCTCGATCCTGTACTGTGTCG